>CAIYXO010000947.1 GCA_903930165.1 uncultured Verrucomicrobiota bacterium
GACCCGAGCCCTGTAGAAAGTATGGGAAAAAAGTTCACGATTCACCTTAAGGGATCGCGGGGTGCGCCGATGGTATCAGTGCGTCCGCGAGCGCCATGGTCCGACAAAGGCTCCGATCCCTCCCGTTGGAGTCCCAATCCCCCCATAGCGCGGATCGAACCAAGTCGAGTCCCCCAACCGACAGTTCAATTTTGGTGCTCGCGGACGCCCTTTCGTTTCCCCGCCTTGCCCGGTGGGAGCCACCCGGTAGGCTGACCTCCGTCCTTCAATGATCCGTTCCTTCGCTTTCACCACGGCCGGACGCCTGCATTCGCAGGACCTGGACGTGTTCCTGATGCCGACCCTGCTCGCGGACACCAACCTGTTCCTCTGGGTCGACCTCGAGGCGTCCAGCGTGGAGGAGGCGAAGTCGATCCTCGAGGGCGTGTTCCACTTCCATCCTCTGTCGATCGAGGACTGCATCAACGAGAGTCCCTCACCGAAGGTGGAGACCTACGAGCCGAAGGAGGACGACAGGTTCGCGAACTACCTGTTCATGGTGATCCACGCGGTGGACTACAGCCGCAAGAACGGCGTGTTCGACACCAGCGAGCTCAACTTCTTCCTCGGGAAGAACTTCCTGGTGACCTTCCACTCGGTGCCGTTGCGGAGCGTCGCGCAGGTGGAGGAACGCTGCCTGAAGAGCACGGTCCACGTCGCCCGCGCACCGGACCGTGTCGCCCACGCGCTGTTGGACACCCTGGTGGACAACTACAAGCCGGCCCTGGAGGAACTGAGCATCGAGATCGCGGAACTCGAGGACGAGGTGCTTCGCAAGCCCGAGCCGGAGACGCTCCAGCGCATCCTCGCGGTGAAGAAGGAGGTGCTCCACCTCCGCCAGATCATCGGACCCCAACGCGAGGTGCTCAAGCGCTTCGCCCTCGGCGAGTTCAAGCTGATCCGGGCCCACCTGGTGCCCTACTACCGCAACGTCTACGACAGCCTGTTCCACATCGGGGACCTCTCGCAGGGCTACATGGATTCCCTCACCGGCATCCTCCAGATCTACCTCAACCTCTCGGCCAACAAGACCAGCGAGATCGTGAAGATCCTCACGATCATCACCATCATCACCACCCCGCTGATGATCGTGGGCACCTGGTACGGAATGAACTTCGAGAACATGCCGGAGGTGAAGTGGCAGCACGGATACGGCTTCGCGTTCGGGCTGACCTTGGTGACCACCGCGCTGACCCTGATC
Organism: uncultured Verrucomicrobiota bacterium; assembly: GCA_903930165.1. Lineage (GTDB taxonomy): Bacteria > Verrucomicrobiota > Verrucomicrobiia > Limisphaerales > UBA9464 > SXXZ01. The sequence continues at coordinate 1,241 of CAIYXO010000947.1, forward strand.
TACTTCCGCAAGAAGCGATGGCTCTGAAGCGCCGCAACCGAGTCCGTCCCGGCTTCCTGGACAAGGCGCTCGACCGCATCGAGCGCCTCGACACCAGCGGGCTTCATGACGTCATCCAGCGTCTCGCCGTCGAGCGGGAGTTCCTGGAGACCGTCTTCAACGCGATCGAGGACGGCATCGTGGTGGCCGACGAGCAGGGGCGCGTGGAGTACCTGAACGCCTCGGCGACGCGCCTGCTCGGGATCCCGCCCGACACCGCGGTGGGCCAGCCGGTGACGCGCTACCTGCCCGAACTCGACTGGCAGAACATCGCCGACGCCGACAAGGCGGGCGGTCCGTCGGTGTTCCGGCGCGAGTTCCAGGTGGACTACCCGCGTCCACGGCTGCTGCGCCTGCACGTCTCCCCGCTCGACGGTTCCGCGCCCGGCAGCCGGGGGCTGGTGTTGATCCTCCACGACGCGACCGAGGCCCGACGCAGGACCTCCGAGGCGATCGAGGCCGAGCGGGTGCACGCGCTGACGCTGCTGGCCGGCAGCCTGGCCCACGAGATCGGCAATCCGCTCAACGCCCTCGACATCCACCTCCAGCTCATGGAGCGGGAGATCCGGCGGCTGCGCCGTCTGGCCGGGGCGTCGGACCCGGAGTCCTCCGCCTCTTCGGAGCGGCTGGAGAAGTACCTCGGCGTGGCCAAGGGCGAGGTGCACCGGCTGGACTACATCATCACCGAGTTCCTCCAGGCGCTGCGGCCGTCCGCGCCCAAGTTCCAGACCGGTTCGCTCAACGACGCCGTGGAGGAGTCCCTCGCCTTGCTGCGTCCCGAATTGGAGGCCCGGGGGCTCTCCGCCGGCGCCGAACTCGCCGCGGGTCCGCCGGCGGTCCAGTTCGATCCGGCCCAGATCAAGCAGGTGCTGGTGAACCTGGTGAAGAACGCCATGCAGGCCACGCCGCGCGGCGGGACGATCACCCTCTCGACCGGCGCCAACAGCGAGGCCGTCTGGCTCTGCGTCCGCGACACCGGCTCAGGCATTCCGGCGGAGCGCCTCAACCGCATCTTCGAGCCCTTCTACACCACCAAGGAGAAGGGCACCGGCCTCGGCCTGCTCATCGTCCAGCGCATCATCCGCGACCATGGCGGCCGCATCGAGGTGGAGAGCGCCGTCGGGAAGGGCACCGCCTTCAAGCTCTGGCTCCCCCTCATCGAACGCCGCCCGCGCATGATCGCGCCGGCTTCTGGGGAGGGGGACGAGGGTTGAAGCGATGAAAGGTTGAAAGGTGTGGCCGCGTCCGCCAGGACGCGGTTTCGGGCGTTTGGCTTCAGGTTTCGCGGGATTGAATGGGTTGAAGCGATGAAAGGTTGAAGCGTTGGAGGGGAATGGGCTTCGACCCGGAGAATCGCCGACAGGCCGGGTCATTCTCCATCCACCGCATTTCCGATCCCCTTCAACTCTTCAACCAATCCTCCATTCAACCCATCTCCGCTACCTCCTGAACCTCACCACGTAGTTGTCCTTGAATGTCACCGGCTCGCCGACCTTGGTGAAACCGGCGGCGACGATCTCGGATTCGAACACCTCCTGGCCGGCGCGGACGTGGGTCATCATCCATTCCGAGCTGACCCCCGGGATGCGCTTGAAGTCCACCACGACCATCTCGCCGCCGGGCTTCAGGGCCTTCTTGAGGCTCGCGAGCATCGGCGCCGGGTATTCGAAGTGGTGGTAGGTGTCGCAGATGTAGATCCGGTCGAGGCTGTTCGCCGCGAGCCGGGTGTCCTGTTCGCCGCCCCGATGGACCTTCACCTGGCCGTAGCCGCCCTCCGTCGCCCGCCGCCCGAGGTGGACGAGCAACACCGGCGAGATGTCCACGGCGTACACCGTGCCCTTCTTCCCGACGGCGTCGGCGAACAGGAAGGTGAACAGGCCGGTGCCGGCGCCGACGTCGGCGATGGCCATGCCGGGCTTGAGGCCGAGCGCGGCGACGATCTCGCGTCGGTGGTCGAACACCTCGCGTCCCTCCTTCTCGAAGCGTTCCACCCACTGGTTCGGGTTCAGGTCGGGCTTGAGGAACTCCTCGTTGATCCCCGGCTTCACCGA
>CAIYXO010000948.1 GCA_903930165.1 uncultured Verrucomicrobiota bacterium
CGGCGGCGCGAACGTCGAGTGGTTCACCGTCAACGCCAACGGCACCCGCGCCCTCGTCAACGGCACGCAGGCCGGCGCCCTCCGCGCCTTCCGCCGCCGTACCGTCGCCGAGCCCGGCACCAGCACCGGTGGACGCATCCAGTCCATCGCCCGCAACGGCGGCAACGTCGTGATCACCTACACCGGCACGCTGAAGAGCTCCACCTCGATCAACGGGCCGTTCACCAACGTCAGCGGCGCGACCTCGCCGGCGACCATCACGCCGTCCGAGGCCTTCCGCTTCTACCGCGCTGAATAATCACTGAGTGTCCCACGGGGAGACCGGCTTCGGCCGGTCTCCCCCTTTTCGTTGAGACGGATGACTTCCCCACGGCCGATCATGATGTTGGTTTCCCGCATTCCATTGTGCTTCCTCGCCGTGCTGTTGACGGCGCTCCTGGCGCCGACGCAGATCTCGGCCGGACCGACCCTGATGGACTGGATCTGGCCGACCACCAACGCGGTGCCCGACATCCTGCGCACCAACCTTCCGACGGCCGCCCGCACGAACGGCTATGTTGGCTCGGATTCCTGCCGAAGCTGCCATGCCGACGAGCATGCGAGCTGGCACCGGACCTTCCACCGCACCATGACCCAGCCCGCGCAGCCCGGCGCGGTGATGGGGCGATTCGACGGGCAGACCGTCTCCTCGGACGGCCTCGGGTTCCGCCTTTTCCGGGAGGGCGACACCTTCTTCGCCGAGATGCCGGATCCCGACCTCCTGATGTACATCGTCCATGGCGGGATGAAGCGCACGGTCGAGTCCGTGCCGAAGGTGACACGTCCCGTCGTGATGACCACCGGCTCGCACCACTACCAGACCTACTGGGTGGCGAGCGCCCGTTATCCGGGGCTGTTGCAGACGTTGCCGCTGGTTTTCCTGCCGGACTCCCAACGCTGGATACCGCGGGAGGAGGCGTTCCTCCGAGGGACCGGCGACACCAACCGGTTCATCATCCAGTGGAACCACCAGTGCATCCGCTGCCACAGCACCGCGGGCAATCCGGGGCTGGAGGAATCCACGGGTCGGCTCCGCACGAAGGTGGGTGAGCTGGGGATCTCCTGCGAGGCCTGCCACGGGCCGGGAGAAAGGCACGTCGCCTTCCAGCGTCTTCAGCCGAAGCCGACGCCCGGAGTTCCGAGGTCAGGCGAGCCCGACACGACGATCGTCAACCCGGCTTCCCTCGACCACCGGCGTTCCAGCGAGGTCTGCGGGCAATGCCACGGCGCCTACATCCTGAAGCCGGAGTTCTCGATGGCGTTCGCCAAGGAGGGCGCGCCCTTCCGTCCCGGCGACCGGCTCTTCGACACCCGTTACGAGGTGAAGCATCCAAGGGTCGATCCACGGCCCGAACGCGTCGCGGACTACCGGCGCAATCCGGCCTTCTTCCGTGAGCAATGGTGGGACGACGGGACGATCCTGGCGGGCGGACGCGAGTTCACCGGGATGTCCGCCTCGAAGTGCTACACACAGGGGGAGATGCGGTGCGTCACCTGCCACTCGATGCACAAGAGCGATCCCGACGACCAGCTGCGGCCGGGCAGGGAAGGCTCCCAGTCGTGCGTTCAGTGCCATTCGACGCCGCAGTACACGACGGAGATCTCGAAGCACACCCATCATGCGGTGGGTTCCGACGGTTCCGACTGCCGCAACTGCCACATGCCGCACACGACCTACGCCCTCTTCAGCGCGATCCGGTCGCACCAGATCGAGTCGCCCCGGAGCGAGATGATCTCGCGCTTCGGGACACCCAACGCCTGCAACCTATGCCATCTGGACAAGACCCTCGCCTGGACCCGTGACACGCTGTTCCGCTGGTACGGCCAGAAGCGGCATCCGATGACCCCGGAGCAGGAGTCCGTCTCGGCCGCGGCCCTGTGGCTCCTCCAGGGAAATGCCGCGCAGCGCGTGGTTGCGGCATGGCATGTCGGCTGGGAGCCGGCTCGCCGCGCCTCCGGACGCACCTGGCTGGCTCCGATCCAGGCGCGCCTGCTCGACGATCCCTATGGAGTGGTGCGGGAGGTCGGCGCGCGTTCCCTCCGGTCGCTTCCCGGCTTCGGGGACTTCCCCTACGACTTCCTGGCAACGCCGGCCGATCGGTCCAGGAAGAAGGAGGAGGCCCTGTCCCGATGGATGGCGACGACCGGCAAACCGGACCGTGTCGGCGATGCGGTCCTGATCGGGGCCGATGGACGTCCCATGGAGGAACGCTTCCGCGAGCTGCTGGGGAAGCGGGACAACCGTTCGATCACGATCCAGGAGTGAGGCGGGCCGCGGTGGAAGTCTTCCGTCGGGCGGGAGTTCGGTAGGCCCCGCAGGAGTCGCGCAGTTCGAGGCTCGGGGCCAGGAGCTGGCATCGGGCCGGCAGCGACGGGTCGGCCAGGCGGTCGAGCATCGCCCGCAACGCCACCAGGGCGATGTTCCGGCAGGGCTGTTGGATCGTCGTCAGCGGGGTTGCGCAACGGCTGGAATAGTGGACGTCGTCGAATCCCGTCATCCGGACGTCCGCGGGCACCTCGAATCCCTCGCGCCCCAGGGTGGCCATGAGCTCGAAGGCCGTGTGGTCGTTGGCGCAGAGCAGGACGTCCCAACGCCGGCCGGCCATGAGGCGGCGGACGAACCGGACGTCGTTCGGGTCGCCGAGGTGGACCCAGCGGGGATCCGGCTCGACATGATGGTTGGCGAGCGCAGCCCGGACGCCGTGGATGCGGGCGTCGACGGTGGGTGCGGAATGGGGCCGTGCGACGAAGGCGACGCGTTCGCATCCCAGCTTCAGCACGTGCTCCCCGAGGCGGTAGCCGGCCGCCATGTTGTCGATGCCGACGAGGTCGAAGTCGCTGCGCTTGGGGAACGGTCCGAGGTCGCGGTCGAGGAGGACCACCGGGATGCCGGCGGCGCGCAGTTCGCCGGCGATGCGACCGTTGGCCTCCTCCCGGTCCGGGATCAGCTCGAACGGCGCGAAGAAAACGCCGTCGACGCGGGCGGCCACGAAGGCGTCACAGGCCTTGCGGGCGGAGGCGATGTCGAGGTCGTCGGGATCCTTGGCCGGATCCGGGCCGCCCCAGAGCAATTCGGCGCCGTGGGACCGAGCCGCCGCGGCCAGTTCGCCGCGGATCCGCTCGAAGATCTCCGTCCTGCGGAAGCCCGGAAGAAGCAGTCCGAACCGGCGTTGAGGGGTTTCGAGGGCGGTGGCGCGGAGAACATAGCTCCCCGAGCCGACCCGGCGCTCGATGAGACCCGCCGCGACGAGTTCGCCCAACGCCCGGTTCGCCGTGGGCCGCGACACGCCGTGCTGCCGCACCAGCCGGGATTCGCTCGGCAGCCGAGCGCCGACCGGGAACCGTCCGTCCGCGATCGCCTCCCGGAGTCCGTCGGCGATCCGCCGGTGCTTCAGTTCGTCGGAGGACATGCCCGGTTGTCAGCGATCTGTCAGGTGTCTGTCAGTCCGGAAATCATGGAGTGCCCGTCCGCAACGCTCGCGCCGGCGGCGGATCCGCGGGACAAACGTTCCGTTCCCGTCGCCTGAAACCGCGCCCCGCCGTCCCATGCACCCATTCCCGAGGCCGTTCCTCCGCCGTCTCGCCATCCTGGCCGCGGCCTTTGTGTCCGCCGCGTCGCAACCCTCGCGGGCCGCGGAGCCCCCGACCTTCCGGGAGCCGTGGCGTCCGCGGTTCCACTTCACGCCGCCGACGACCTGGATGAACGACCCGAACGGGATGGTCTGGCACGACGGGGAGTTCCACTTGTTCTACCAGAACAACC
>CAIYXO010000949.1 GCA_903930165.1 uncultured Verrucomicrobiota bacterium
CGTCGCCGACAACGACCTCGCCTTCGGACGCATCGTCGAGGCGGTCAGCAAGAGCCGCTTCTGGCCCAACACCGCGATCTTCGCCATCGAGGACGATCCGCAGGCCGGCTGGGACCACGTCAGCGGCTACCGTACGACCGCCTTCTGCATCAGCCCCTACACCAAGCGGGGTTCCGTGGTCTCCACCCAGTACAACACGACGAGCATCATCCGCACGCTGGAGCAGATCCTCGGCATCCCGCCGATGAACCAGTTCGACGCGAGTGCCACCCCGATGTTCGACTGCTTCACCGACACCGCCGATCTCACGCCGTACTCCGCCGTGCCCAACAACGTTCCCCTCGACCAGATCAACCCGCCCAAGCAGGCGATCCTCGACCCCGTGCTGCGGAGGGATGCCGAGGTGTCGTCGAAGCTGAACTTCCGCGAGGTCGACAAGGCGCCCGAGGACGTCCTGAACCGGATCCTGTGGAACGCCATGGCCGGCACCAACCGCCCCTACCCCGAATGGGCGATCACCCCGGGAGCGGACGACGACGACGACTGAGCGGTCGGATTCTTCACTACCGATGAGCGACGAAGGATTCCGTCCGCCGGGCCCGTGTCCCGTGTGCCAAGTGGATGTTCCACGCGGCGCGAAGGCCTGCCCGGGCTGCGGTGCCTCCCACGATTCCGGTTGGAACGAGGAGGCCGAGAGGTCGGGTCTCGACCTTCCCGACGAGGAGTTCGACTACGAGGACTTCGTGGCCCGCGAGTTCGGCGAGGGCAAGCCGCGGCAACGTCCGCGGCAGCGGCTTTGGACGATCGCCGGAATCGTCCTCCTGCTCGCCCTTGCCGCCGGCCTGATCCAGGTGTTCCGCCACTGACCAAGGAACGGCGTCGTTCCCGCCAAGGAAGGCTTGCCGGTTGGGCCGGGTGCGGCGTTTGAATCGGGGAACCATGTTGCGCCGCCTCCTGAAGTCCCACGTCCTGGTGGCCGCGCTTGGCCTCATGGCCCACGCGGACTTCCAGGGCGCGACCCATCTCGTCGACCTCGACCACGGCGGGATCCGCTACGGTCAGGAGAAGTCGCGGGGTCGCGTCGCACGCCTGGTCGAGGACGTGGAGTCGGGATCCCGCCGACTGGAATGGGACGACCGCTTCGGCTGGATGCCTTCCCTGCTGCGGGCGCTCGAGGTCTCCACGAACTCCCAGATGCTGGTCTTCTCCAAGACCTCCCTCCAACGCGAACACATCCATCCGCACAACCCCCGGGCTATCTATTTCAACGAGGACACCTACGTCGGCTACATCCCGGGCGCTCCGGTGATGGAGCTTTCCGAGGTCGACGGACGGCTCGGGGGGGTCTTCTACACCCTCGACCACAAGCGGACGCACCGCCCCCAGTTCAAGCGGGTCGACAACTGCATCGAATGCCACGCCTCGGCGCGGACGATGGGCGTCCCGGGACACCTCGTCCGCTCCTTCGAAACCGACGCCAATGGCGTGGTGGACCTCTCGACAGGCACCGATTCCGTGGACGACCGCACCCCGCTTTCCGAGCGCTGGGGCGGCTGGTACGTCACCGGGACCCACGGCGCCATGACCCACCGGGGCAACCGCATTGGCGAGGACTTCGCCCGCGCCCGGAAGGATCCGTCGATCGGAGGCAACAGGCTGCGTCTCGACGACCTGTTCCCCGGCGAAAGGTATCCGTCGCCGGGCAGCGACATCGTCGCCCTCATGGTCTTCGAGCATCAGGCGCACCTGCACAACTTCATCGCCCGCCTGCAGTACATGGCCACCCAGCACCTGTCGGCCTACGGGCATGTGGACTACCTGAACTCGCCGCTGGAGACCTTCGTGAAGGCGCTGCTCTTCTCGGGCGAGGCGCCCCTGACCTCGAAGGTCGTGGGCGACCCCGCCTTCGTGAAGTCCTTCGAGTCGGCAGGCCGCCGGGATCCGAAAGGACGTTCCCTCCGCACCCTGGACCTCGGCACCCGGCTGTTCCGGACCCGGTGCAGCTTCCTCGTCCATTCCGACGCCTTCACGGCCTTGCCCGGCCCGATGAAGGAACGGATCTACCGGCGTCTAGGGGAGGTCCTGTCCGCGGCCACGCCGCCCGAGGGCTACGCGCACCTCGACGCCGCCGAGAGAACGACGATCCGCGAGATCCTCGCCGCGACCCTGGCCGACCTGCCTTCCGGCTGGCCCACGGCAGCCGCCGGAGGATCGCCGACGGGTTCGCCCTGAACCTTGCCGCGCACTTCGGCTTCCGCCCACACTGGCCGGACACATGAAGCGCGTCGTCCTGCTTGGCAGCACGGGATCCATCGGCACCAGCACCCTGAAGGTGGTGGAGGACCAGCCGGACCTCCTGCAACTGGTCGGGCTCGCCGCCGGC
>CAIYXO010000950.1 GCA_903930165.1 uncultured Verrucomicrobiota bacterium
CGCGTTCGGTAGCTGAACGGCCGGATCGTAGCGCAAATTCGGCTTGTCCGGCGGGCCGTACCATCGAGACGGTGACCGCCGATGAGACTCCACTGTGGCTCTTCGCCGATCAACTCGGCCCACGAGTCTACGACGGTGACCACGCCCGCCGGCCGGTGCTGCTGATCGAGGCGGACTCGGCGCTGCGGCGGAGACGGTTTCACCGCCAGAAACTGCACCTGGTCGTCTCCGCACTGCGTCACACCGCTGCGGAATTGGGTGACCGATCCACCCTGATCCGCGCCGCGACCTATCGGGAGGCATTGCGCAGCTACGGCCGTCCGGTTCTGGTTCACGAACCCACCTCTCATGCCGCGGAAAGGTTCGTCCACCGGTTACATCAGGACGGACTGGTCGCCGATATCCTGCCCACGCCGACCTTCGCGTTGTCCCGCGCCGAGTTTCAGCAGTGGGCCATCGGGAAGGACGGCAAGCCCCGCACCAGGTTCCGGATGGAGGACTTCTACCGCGAGCAGCGGCGTCGCTTCGAGGTGCTGATGGACGGTGATGAACCGGTGGCCGGCCGGTGGAACTTCGACACCGACAATCGGGAGCCACCGCCCAAGGGGAGCCGGGTGCTGGACGTCGAGCCGCCATACCGGCCCGACGAGGACGAGATCGATGCGCAGGTTCGCCGCGACCTCGACGAGATGGGGCTTCCGACCGTCGGTGCGGACGGGCCGCGGCTGTTCGCGGTGACGCCCGCCGAGGCGCAGCGCGCCCTGCAGCACTTCGTCGACCGGCGGCTGGGCGCATTCGGCCGCTACGAGGACGCGATGCTCAGCGAGGACTGGGCGATGGCGCACTCCCTGCTGTCGGTGCCGCTGAATCTCGGCGTGCTGCACCCGCTGGATGCGGTGCACGCGGCTGAGCAGGCCTACCGGCACGGCTCGGCACCGCTGGCTGCCGTCGAAGGATTCATCCGCCAGATCCTCGGCTGGCGGGAGTACATGTGGCAGCTCTACTGGCATTTCGGTCCGGAATACCTCGACAACAACCAGCTCGGAGCCCACACCGAACTGCCGGACTGGTGGACCGAACTGGACGCCGAGGCGGTCAGTGCCGAATGCCTGCGCCAGGCACTGGCGGGGGTCCGCGACCGAGGCTGGGCACATCACATCGAGCGGCTGATGGTGCTGGGCAGTCACGCCCTTCAACGCGGATATGACCCGCGCGCTCTGTCCGAGTGGTTTGCCACCGCCTTCGTCGACGGCTTCGGATGGGTGATGCCGACCAACGTCATCGGCATGAGCCAGCACGCCGATGGCGGAAAAGTGGCCACCAAGCCGTACACCTCCGGGGGCGCCTACATCAGCAAGATGAGTGATCACTGCGGCAATTGCCGGTTCGACCCGAAGAAGCGACTCGGTGCGGACGCCTGTCCGTTCACGGCGGGCTATTGGGCCTTCACCCACCGCCACGCCGATCTGCTCGCGGGGAATATGCGGACCGCCCGAGCCGTATCGTCGATGAAGCGTCTCGCCGATCTCGACGCGGTGCTGGAGCAGGAACGGCATCGGCAGTCCTACTGAAACGACCCGGTCAGCACCCCGCGGTGAAACATCACCGCAGCTGCCGGCGATACACCGTTGAAGTATGTTCGAACCAGTACAGGAAGGTTTCGACGTGCGGAAACTCATGCTCGCCACCGGCGGAGCGGCAACCGCCGCCGCGGCGGCGCTGGCTTTGGGCCTGGGCGTGGGTCTGGGGGTCGGTACCGGCCAGGCCGCCCCGGGAGACACCAACACCACCCTCAATGTGGTCGGCGAACCCTACGCGAAGGCGGTGGCGATCCTGCGCGCCCAAGGGGTGAAGGCAAGCTTCGGTGGAGC
>CAIYXO010000951.1 GCA_903930165.1 uncultured Verrucomicrobiota bacterium
AAGGCCGCGCGGGACATGGGCCTGGGCGACGACTGGAAGGCGGCGCTGGAGAAGGTGAAACAAGACCACGTCGCCCCGGGCGAACAGCCCGCGCTCATCGCGGACATGGCCTACGAGGCCGTGGAGTTCCTCGTGAAGCGCGACCTCGTCACCGTGCCGCCGCACGCCATCGACACCTGGCGGATGTCGATGATGTCCCCGGAGCGCCAAAAGGTGAACCCGTTCTTCCTCGGCGGGGAGGTCATCCAGGTGTCGTTCCCGACCGACGCCATGGACCACGCCGGCAAGCTCGACAGCCTGCGCGCGAACAACCGGCACTTCTGCCGCGCGACCGTGCACCACGAGCTCATCCCGGGACACCATCTGCAGGGCTGGTATGCGGACCGCCACCATCCCCACCGCCAGATGTTCGGGACGCCCTTCTGGGTGGAGGGCTGGGCGTTGTGGTGGGAGATGCACCTCTGGGACCTCGGCTTCCCGCTGACCCCGGAGAACCGCGCCGGAATGCTGTTCTGGCGCACCCACCGGTGTGCGCGGATCATCTTCTCGCTCAACTTCCACCTCGGGAAGTGGACCCCGGAGCAGTGCATCGACTTCCTCGTGGACCGCGTGGGCCACGACCGCCACACGGCCACGGGCGAGGTGCGGCGCTCCTTCAACGGCGACTACTCCCCGCTCTACCAGGTGGGCTACATGATGGGCGCGATCCAGCTGAGGGCGCTGCATCAGGAACTCGTCCCCTCGGGCCGGATGACCGAGAAGCGGTTCCACGACTCGATCCTCGAAGGCGGCATGATGCCCATCGAGCTGGTGCGGACGCGCCTGATCGGAACGCCGCCGCCGAAGGACTTCCCGACCTCTTGGAAGTTCGCCGGCGAGAAGCCGTGAGCGGCGCTGGGTTCGCCCACGCAGACACCGAGGTGGACACGGATTGGGCAGCGGTTCGGGCCTACGGAACCGGCCGGCGGGGGAACCGGTAGACGGCGCGGTTCAGCCGGACCCACAAGTCGTCGCCCTGGAGTGAGATCTGGGAGACGAAGGTGCTGTTCATCAGGGAACGCCTGATGATTTTCCGGGTCTTCAGGTCCATCAGGGCCAGGTAGGAAGGCCCGCCGATCCACAAGCGGTCGCCGTCCAACGCGGCGGCGGTGACGGAGCCGATGGGCAGGCCCTCACGCGTGCCGATTTGGAAGCCGGGACCGCCACGACGCGGAAGGATCGAAAGGAAGGCTTCCTCCCGGTAGTTGGTGACCGCATGCGGGGTGGTTCCGCAGACGATCCAGTCGGCATTCACGGCGAGCGCGGCCGTCTCCGAGAAACGCTCCCGCTCCACCCGGTTCGTCCAGGTTCCGGCGGCGCGGTCCAATTCCAGAAGACCGAGGGCGTCGACACCGACCCACAGCCGGTCGTCCCCGAACGAGGCCAGCGAACGGACGGGCCGCCTCGGGGCCCCGCGACGCTCGGCGGGAAGGACCTCGGGGAGGCTGCGGACCAGCTCCGGCGTGAAGGTCTCGATCCGGCCGGAACCGAGGTCGAGGCGCGAGACGCCGCCGGACTCCCTCGTGGCGTAGCCGATCCACAGCTCGCGGCCCGAGGGAGAGAGGTGCAGCGCGGAGATCCGGTCGAAGAGCAGGCCGTCCTCGGAGGTGCGACGACGGACCTGGCGGGTGCGCTTGTCGAACTCGACCAGTCCCGCGCCGTCCGTCGCGATCCACAGGGTGTCCGCGGACTGCTCCATGGCCGCGGAGAGGAGGTCGTCGGAAACCCCAAGGCGGTTGGTCACCGAGGCGCCGCCGCGGATCGGGTGCTCGACGACTTCGTTGCAGGTGGCGATCCAGAGCCGGTCTCCGTCCGGACGGAACACGAACGGGCGATCCGGGACGAGGTGGGCCTTGGGGAGGTCGAGGAACTCCGGCTTCTCCACCACGGGTCGGCCCAGCTGACGGAGGCAGGCTCGGACCCGGTTCTCCGGGATCACGAAGGCCGGATACGCTCCCCACGGGCCCTGGCTGTCCATCGCGACCACGGCTTCGGGGATGTCCTGGAACTGGGCCAGTGCCTCCTCGATCCGGCCGGCGCCAACGAGAACGTAGCCGATCCGCACCTTGTGGGAGGCGTCGAGCGGGACCGGGACCCCGGCGGCCCGTGCGGCGAGGAGAGCCTCGGTCGCCGGGAGGGAGAGATCGCGATGCCCAGGCGATTCGCTGGGTCCGAGCAGTTCCCGGAGTTCGGAGAAGAACTTCGACGGCGCGACCACGTTGGTGGGGTTCGATCGCAG
>CAIYXO010000952.1 GCA_903930165.1 uncultured Verrucomicrobiota bacterium
AGAGCGGAGAGTAGAAACGGGGACCGCAACCTGGCGGTCGCGGCTACCGGTGGCGGAACGGGAGCGATCGGGATGAGGAGATTAAGGTTGGGATTAAGATTAAGGTCTGACTCCCCGACGCCCGATTCAGGGCCTTTGCCGGCGGGACTTCACCTTGGCGATCTCGGCGCTGGCGCGGCGGTCGCAGCGCTCGTTGAGCTCGTTGCCGGCGTGGCCCTTCACCCAGCGCCATTCCACGGTGTGACGGGCCACCAGTTCGTCGAGACGACGCCACAGGTCCTCGTTCTTCACCGGTTCCCCCTCCGCGGTCCGCCAGCCCTTGCGCTTCCAGCCGTGGATCCACTCGGTGATCCCCTTGCGCAGGTACTGGGAATCGGTGTGCAGCTCCACCTGGCAGGATTGGTTCAACGCCGACAACGCGCCGATCGCCGCGGAGAGTTCCATGCGGTTGTTCGTGGTGTCGGGATCGCCGCCTCCGACCTCCAGTTCCTGGCGTCCGTAGCGCAACACCGCCGCCCAGCCGCCGGGTCCCGGGTTGCCGTGGCATCCGCCGTCGGTGTGGACGACCACCCGCTTCGGTGCGGCGGGACGTTCGGGGCTGGCGGGCTTGATGGACGACATGGCGGAGTTCGCGGCCGGGAGATGGTGGATGGCTTCCGGATCCGTTTCGAGCGCCTGCTGCGTTGCGGCGCGATTCCGGACCTTGCCCCGCCGCCCGTTGTCGCGCCTAATCTCTCCCGCAATCCCCCCGCACCGGAGGGGGCGTCCCACGACAGGTCCAGGCATGATCCAGCTCACCGCTCCGTTCTCCGAAGAGAAGATCCGCGCGCTCAAGGTCGGCGACGAGGTCCTCATCACCGGCCTCGTCTTCACCGGCCGCGACGCCGTCCACAAGCACCTCCACGAGGGCGGCGAACTGCCGCCGGGCGTCGATCTCAAGGATGGCATCATCTACCACTGCGGGCCGGTGGTGATGAAGGAGCCGGACGGATCCTGGAAGGTGACGGCCGCGGGTCCCACCACCTCGATCCGCGAGGAGCCCTACCAGGCCGACATCATCGGCCGCTTCGGCGTCCGGGGCGTGATCGGCAAGGGCGGCATGGGCGACAAGACGCTGGCCGCCTGCCGGGAGCACGGCTGCGTGTACCTGCACGCCATCGGCGGGGCCGCGCAGGTGCTGGCCGAGTGCGTGCGGAAGGTCCGGGGCGTCTCGTTCCTGGAGGAGTTCGGTTCCCCCGAGGCGGTGTGGGAGCTGGAGGTGGAAGGGTTTCCCGCGGTCGTGACCATGGATTCCCACGGCCGCTCGCTCCACCGCGAGGTGTTCGCCGCCAGCCAGTCCGCCCTGCAGGAGCGTCTCTGAGCCCGCCCGGCCCGGAATCCCCGACACCGAAACGCGGCATGGATCTGGGCGAACTGGGCTGGAACACGGATTGGGAATCCGCGTTCGCGCCGCACCGTGCCGCGGGCCTCGACCCCGCCCGCGTGGTCCACGAGGACAAGCTGGCCTATGTGGTCGTTGGTCCCTGGGGCGACCGCCCGGCCGCCATCACCGGCCGTCTGCGGCACCGCTTCCGCCTCGACTCCGACCTGCCCAAGGTGGGCGACTGGGTCGCCGTCGCCCCGGTGCCGGGAGAGAACAAGGGCCTCATCCAGGAGGTCCTCCCACGAAGGACGCGCCTCCTGAGGAAGGTCACCGGAAGGGTCAACGAGGCCCAGGTGCTGGTGACCAACGTGGATGTGGTGTTCGTGGTCCAGGCCATGGACGACACCTTCAACCCGCGGCGCATCGAGCGGTTCCTGGTCATGGTCCACGAGGGGGGCGCCCGGCCGGTCGTGGTGCTCAACAAGCTCGATCTCTGTTCCCGTCCCGAGACCCTGGTCCGTACCGTCCGCGGCCTCGCCGGCGACGCCCTCGTGTTGCCGGTCTGCGCCAAGACCGGGAAGGGCACCGGCCTGCTCCGCGAGCAGCTCGGCCCCGGGATCACGGCGGTCTTCGTTGGCACCTCCGGCGTCGGCAAGTCGAGCCTGCTGAACCGGCTCATGGGCGAGAAGGTCGAGCCGACCATCGAGGTGCGGGAATGGGACCGGAAGGGGCGCCACACGACCGCGTGGCGCGAGATCCACCCGCTGCCCGACGGCGGCCTGATCATCGACACCCCGGGCATGCGGGAGCTGCAGCTGTGGACGGCCGAGGACGGTCTCGACGACGCCTTCCCGGAGATCGCCGCGCTCGGGGTCGGATGCCGTTTCCGGGACTGCACGCACGCCGCGGAACCGGGATGTGCCGTCCGCGCCTCGCTGGAGGCCGGGAAGCTGGCGAAGGGCCGGTACGAGAGCTTCCAGAAGCTGCGCAAGGAACTCGTGGTCGTGACCTCCGCCCGGC
>CAIYXO010000953.1 GCA_903930165.1 uncultured Verrucomicrobiota bacterium
ACCTACCGGTGGACGGAGCGTCTCAATCCGGGGATCACCAACCTGCTGGTGATGGGACCCTGGTCGCACGGCCAGTGGTCGCACGGCGAGGGCGCCGCGCTGGGGGACGTGCGGCACCACGTGAAGACCGCGGCGGAGTACCGCGAGAAGATGGAGCTGCCGTTCTTCCGGCGTTACCTCAAGGACGACACCAACGCGGTGGTCGCGGAGGCGACGATGTTCGAGACGGGTACGGACCGCTGGCGCCGCTTCGACGCCTGGCCCCCGAAGTCGACGGTGGAGAAGACGCTGCACCTGCGGCGCGGCGGCGCGCTCTCCTTCGAGGCGGCCCCGGCGGAAGACGGCGCCTTTGACGAGTACGTCAGCGATCCCGACAAGCCGGTTCCCTTCACCCTCGAGGTCACCACCGATTACCCGCGCTCGTACCCGGTGCACGACCAGCGCTTCGCCGCGGCCCGGCCGGACGTGCTCGTGTACGAGACCGCGCCGCTGGAATCCGACGTCACCTTCGCCGGCACGATGGAGGTCACGTTGAACGTCTCCACGACGGGCACGGATTCGGACTGGGTGGTGAAGCTGGTGGACGTCTACGGGCCGGACCATCCGGAGCCGCAGCCGAATCCGGCCCACCTGGAGATGGGTGGCTACCAGCAGCTGGTGCGGGGCGACGTCTTCCGCGGGAAATTCCGCAGGAGCTTCGAGAAGCCCGAGCCGTTCACGCCGGGCAAGGCGGAGACCATCCGGTTCACGATGCCGGACGTCCTCCACACCTTCCGCACCGGTCACCGGATCATGGTGCAGGTGCAGAGCACTTGGTTCCCGCTCGTGGACCGGAACCCGCAGACCTTCGTGAACATCCCCACCGCCACGGCGGCGGACTACAGGAAGGCCACCCAGCGGGTGCACCTGGGGGCGAAGCAGGGCACCTCGATCGCGGTCCGCGTGCTCCCGGCGGTCACGCCGTGAACCCGGAGCCGCGCGGCATCATCGCCCGTTCGCTGGTGTGGGTCATCAGCGTCAGGGCCTCGCTGACCGAGACCCAGCGCTTGGCGACCACCTCGCGGGTGTCGGCCACCTCGCCCTCCGCGACGAGGGTCATGTTCCAGTACAGGACGACCTTCGGGACGCCGTCGACCTTGTAGATGTTGCCTCCGGCGAAATCGCCGATCGTCGCGCGGCATCCGGTCTCCTCCTCGACCTCCCTCAGCGCCGCCTGGGTCCAGGACTCGCCGGCATCCAGCTTGCCCTTCGGCAACGCCCACTCCGGTCCGTAGCGCTTGCGATGGATCAGCAGGATCTCGCGGCCGCGCGGGGTGCTGCGCCAGAGAAGGCCTCCGGCGGCATGAATGACTTCTGAACCCGCGGGTGGCGAAAACATGGGACAACGATGGGACCTCGAATCGAAGGTACGAAACAAAATGTCGCCGGCCGCGCCGAATCTCGCGTGGCCGGGTTCGCCAGAACCCGGAATCCGTTTCCGATTCGGGATTCATGATTCCTGATTTGGCGGCAACAGCCGCCGGATCCTCCGGTACAGGAATCCGCTTCAACCCTTCAACCCTTCAACCCCGCCCCCATTCCCCGCCCGCCTGCCGGCCCTCCAGGCATGGATCGCTGCGGCGAGGAAGAGCGCGAGGCCGATCCAGCGTCCATGGCCGTGGGCGAAGACGACGGTTCCCTGGAAGGCGATGAACACGAAGACCGCGATCCAGGCGCGACGGGCCGACGGGCCGAGCCTGGGCCAGGCCAGGGCGGCGAGCATCCATCCGAGGCTGAAGGCGTAGTTGACCCAGATTCCGGCGCCGAACTCGATGCCGAGGGTCTCACGTACCTGGCGGACGTTGTCCGCGACCGCGGCGGAATGGCTCCAACGGTAGGCGTGTTGGAAGGCGGCGACGACGTGGACCGCGTAGAACAGGGCGCCGAACCGCCACGACGAAGCCGGGCGCCAACCCCGCGAGGCGGCCAGGCCGAAGGCCACCGCAGGCCAGATCGCCAGGCGCAGGATCAGCTCGGAAAGGCTCATGGGTTTCTGCGGCGGCGGATCAGATCCAACCTTTCCACCAGTACCAGAGCAGGCCGAGTTGCTCGTGGAGCCAGACGCGGAACAGCTTCGCGGAATCCGGGCGCGGCACGACTTTCCAGCCCGGCTCCGGGGAATCCAACGCGGCGAGGCCGAGGAAGTCGCAGCCCAACGGGATCACCTCCACGCCGGCCTTCCGGAAGACGGCGACCGAGCGCTGGAGGTGGTAGGCGGAGCTGATCAGGACGACCCGTCGCCAGCCACGGGTCCTGAGGAGCGCCGCCGTGTTCACCGCCTCGTCGTGGGTGTTCACCGCCGCAGGCAGGACGATCGTCTCGGCGGCGGGCAGTCTCCAGGATCGCAGCCAACCCGCCACGAGCTCCGCGTCGGGGCGTTTCTGTCCCTGCCAGACGTAGGTCGAACCGCTCAGGACCAGCACCCGGGCATGGCCCCGACGGATCATCTCGGCCGAAGCCAACATCCGGTCGCTCGCCTCTCCGAGCCCGAACCAGGGCAACTCCCTCCGGGTGTAGCCCACCGCGCCTCCGAGCATCAGGACCGCGTCGGCGTTGGGCAGCGGGGAACTCGCCAGGCGCTCGTAGGGACGTTCCAGCGAGGCAAGGAGCCGGGCCGGGACCGGCGTGGCGCCGACCAGCCAGAGGAACGCCGCGCCCGTCAACGACACGAGGCCGGCGGCGATGGCCTTGCGTCGAAACGCCAACGCCGCGACCACCAGGAGCATCGCCCAGGCGAATCCGGGCGATTGCATCAGGGCTTCAGCGGTTCCCATGGCGCCAGCCTACGCAAGCGTCCTGCTCCACCGCCAGCCACCAACCGCAAAAGCCGCGTCGTTGGATCGGAAATTCCACCCAAGGAACGGTCGGCTCGTCCGTTGACGGGGTGAGGGGGCCGGGATGCGATGTCCTCCGCGGCTCCCACCCCGACGCCCATGAACCGTTACCGACTCCTTCCGCTCCGCCGTCTCCTGGCGTCCACGCTCCTCCTCCTGCTCGCCCTGCCCGTCCTCCGCGGGGCCGAGGTGGATACGCTGGAGCCGCTTCTCCGCCTTCGATCCGAAGGTTCGCACGCACGGGTCCGGGACCAGGCGAAGGCGTTTCCGACCAACGGACTTTCCCGCGCCGACCACCGGCGTTTCCGCTGGCTGCTCCACGACTCCGCCTGGCGCGGCGAAGGGGACCGGCTCCGGTCCGCCGAGACGGAGGCGGCCCTGAAGTCCATGGATGCCGACTTCCCCCAGGAAGCCCCGCAACCGGATCGCGACCGCGCCTGGGCCGAGGCCCAGGAAAGCCTCGGCGACCTGCACCATCGGCGGAACGACCCTTGGGAGTGGCGCCTCGCCCGCCACGGACACGCCCTCGGCTGGTGGGCCGCCCAGAGCGACCTCGAGACGGCCCGCACCCGCTACCTCGACATCCTCTGGCGGCTCGCTCGCCCCGCGACGGGACAGAACCCGTATTGGCGCAGTGGAATCTCGCTGCCGCTGGAATGGATCCAGGACGCCGTCCGGATCGCGCGTCGGCCGGCGGACGTCGCCCATGCCCGGCTCCTCCGGGCCTTGGCCTTCCAGCAGTTCGGGCCGCCCGACGAACGGGCGTTGTACCAGGTCGAGGACGACTTCCGCGCCGCCATCGCGGCCGGGAAGGACAACGACTGGTACGACGACGCCCTCGACGCCTATGCCCAGTGGCTGGAGGGCTCCGGCAGGCTGGTGATCGAACCCACCGGCGGCTGGAGGCGCGAGAGCGACGCCGCGAGAGCGCTGGAGTTCTACCGACGCATCGTCGCCGAGTTCCCCGAGGGCGGTTCCGCGGTCCGCCGACGCGCCGAGGAACGCATCCAGGATCTCCTCCGTCCCGAGACCAGCATCGGGGTCTCCTCGGTGTTCCTCCCGGGCCACGGGGTGGAGTTCCAGGTCCGCTGGCGCAATTCCCGCCGGATCCAGTGGAGCCTGACGCCGGTGGACCTCACCCGCGACCTGCGCCTGCCGGAGGAAGGGGCGCAGACCGGGAGCTGGCTGGACCATCTCACGACCGGCGGACGGGCACCGGCGTTGACCCGCGGGTTCGACACCGGCGACGACGGACAACACAACGCGGCGCAGACCAACGTCATGCTGCGGCCCGGCCCCGCCACCGGCGCGTACCTGGTGCAGGCGGAAGGCGACGCCTCGAAGGGCCGCGAGCTCCTGCTGGTCTCCGACGCGGCCCTGACTCTCCGCAGCCGCGGTGGCCATGTGCTCGTGTGGTTCACCGACGCCATCACCGGCCAACCCATTCCGGAGGCCCGGGTCCGCGTCTGGCAGGGCTACCGCGACGGAGAGACCTGGCGGATCGAGACGCACGAAGGCGAGACCGACGCGTCGGGAATCGCGACCTTCCGCATCCAGCACACCGGCGGTGAGTTCCTCGCGACCGCCGCGTTGGGCGCCCGCCAGGCCTTCTGCCGCACCTGGGCCGGCGGCATCCCGGCGGCGCCGGAAGGTTGGCGCTTCTACGCGGCCACGGACCGTCCGGCCTACCGGCCCGGGGACACCGTCCACTGGAAGGTCTCGGCGCGGCTCCTGGACGGCGACCGTCTGCGGACCCCGGACGGACGGGACGCGTTCCTGGAGCTCCGCGACGGACGCGGCCAGGTGCTGACGAACGGGCCGGTCCGCTTCAACGCCTTCGGCTCCGCGTGGGGCGAACTCGCGCTTCCCGCCGCCTCGGCGTTGGGCTCGTGTCGGGTGCAGTTCTGGAACTCCGCCGAACGCACGGAACTCCTTGGCGAAGCCAACCTCTTCCGCGTCGAGGAGTACCGCCTCCCGGAGTTCACGGTGACCCTCGGGACGCCGGTGGAGGAGACGCCGTCCGGCCCGCGCCGCCGGACCTTCAAGCTGGGCGAAACCGTCGAGATCGACATCCGGGCCGACCTGTATTCGGGCGGCCCGGTGGCCGATGCCGCCGTGGAACTGCTGATCCGCGAACGGCCATGGTCCCCGTGGTTCCCGGCACCGCGGGAATTCGACTGGTTCCAGCCGGCATTCGTGGGACAGGACTCCGGACGCTCAAGCTTCCGTCCGCCCAACGGACCGGAGCGGCGCGAGTCCCTCCGCACGGATTCCACCGGACGCGCCCGCTTCCGGCTGGAGTCCAGTGCCGCCGGCAACGACACCGAGTACGAGATCGAGGCCCGGGTCACCGACGCCGGCCAACGTGAGGTCCGCGCCTCGGACCGCATCCGCGTGACCCGTCAGCGCCACTTCGCCTCGGCCTCGGTCGGACGCCGTGTCCTCAGGCCCGGCGATCCCGTGACGGCCGACGTGCGCACGCGGGACGCCAACGACCAACCGGTCGCCGTTCCCGGAACCGTCCGGCTCGTCCGACAGGTCTGGGAGGAGGTCTGGCGCGATCCCGCCGGTAAGACCGTCGGCGGGGAGGACCTGGAACGCCGACGCCGGAGCGCGGAGACCTGGCCGCCCGGACCGGATCGCCGCGGCCGCACGTGGTCCCTGGTCCGGCGCGGCTACGTCCGGGAGGTCGTCTCCACCGGAAGCCTCGACACCGGGACCAACGGCTTGGCCTCGATGTCCTTCCGTCCCGCCCGCGAGGGCTACTACACCGTCGAATGGACCTCCCCGGGCAACGCCACCGCGCCGACGCCGCCGGATCCGCGGCCGCGGCCGTTCGAGGCGCCCGTCACCGCCGAGTCGGCCTTCTGGGTCTGCCAGGCCGGCGGCGCGGCCCCGGGCTACCACCGCGACGGCGGCGTCGAGCTCGTGCTCGACCGGGACGCCCACGCAACCGGAACACGTGCCCCGGTCCTTGTCGCCACCGACGCCCCGGGCCGCTGGATCCTCCTCAGCACCGAGACCGGCGGCGCACCGACCCACCAGGTCCTCCGCGTGCTCGGAACCTCGCGCCTCGTGGAGATCGACATCGAGGACCGGCTCGCACCGAACTTCTGGCTGAACGCCTCGGGGGTCTGGGACGGGACGCTGCACAGCGACACCAAGGAGGTCGTGGTCCCGCCGGTGTCGCGGTTCCTGGACATCCGGGTCACGCCCGACGCATCGGTCCGCAGGCCCGGGACCGAAGGCGGCTACGTCGTCACCGCCCACGACCACCTCGGCGCACCGGTCGACGCCGAGGTGTCGTTCTCGGTCGCCGACGAGGCCGTGTTCCAGTTCGGCGAGGACTTTGCCGGTGACCCGCGTTCCTTCTTCCATGGCAACCGCCGGCCGAACGCCATCTCCTGGAACAGCTCGTTCCAGAGCCGCCCCTACGTCCGCCACCAACCCGTCGTCACCCGGTACGAACTGCGGGAGAACCTTCAGGGTGAGATGTTGGACCGGACGGTGACGAAGTCCGAACGCCGGTTCCTCTACCGTGGCGCCGTCGACGCGCTCCAGCTCGGGATGGTCGTCAACGGCGCCGCCGCTCCGGCCGCCGCCATGATGTTGGCCGACGGTCCGGCCGCGGAGGCCAGGTCCGGCGGCACCGCCGGTGGCGATGCCGCGGCCAACGTCGTCGTCCGCTCCGACTTCCGTGAGACCGCCTTCTGGCAGCCCGACGTCCGCACGGGCGCCGGCGGTTCCGCACGGGTCGCCGTCCGATTCCCCGACTCCGCGACCCGCTGGATCGCCACCGCCCGCGCCTTCGCCGCCGACCACCGCGTCGGCATCGGCACCAACGCGCTGCAGACACGCCTCCCGCTGATGGTGCGCCTCCAGACCCCGCGCTTCGTCGTGGTCGGGGACACCGTGTCGGTGGCCGCGCTGATCCGGAACAACACCGACCGGACGGTTTCCGTGAACCCGACGCTGGAACTGGAAGGCGCGGAACGCGTGGGCGTCTGGCGGAACGGTTCGCTGATCCAGGTGAAGCGCGCCGCGATGTTGCCCATACCGGCCGGCGGCGAGATCACCGAGACTTGGGCGGTGACCGCCACCCGGCCAGGCCCGGTCCGCTTCAAGGTCACCGCCGCCGGCGCCACCGACGGCGACGCCATGGAACGCACGATCCAGGCCGTGGAACACGGGATGGAACAGTTCGCGGGAAGCTCGGTCCGCGTGGGCGAAGGCGACGCGGAGCTCACGCTTCGCCTGCCCTCCCAACGCAAGCCCGGGAGCACGGCCGTCCGGATCGACGTCACGCCGAGCCTCGCCGCGACACTGCTCGACGCCCTGCCCTACCTCGCGGACTACCCCTACGGCTGCACCGAGCAGACGCTCAGCCGTTTCCTTCCCGCGGTGCTGGTCCGTCGGACGCTGCGCGATGCGGGAATCGACGCCGAAACCGCCATGGCGCGGACGTTCGGCGGCATCGAACCCGCCCATGCCGCGGCGACGCATCCCGGCGGACGCAAGGACCTCTCCAAGCTCGACGCGATGGTCGCCGCGGGGCTGGAGCGCCTGGCCGACTTCCAGCATGAGGACGGCGGCTGGGGTTGGTGGAAGGAGGGATCCTCGGACGCCTGGATGACGGCCTACGTGGTCTGGGGACTGTCGCTCGCCCGCGAGGCCGGCATCGACGTCCCCGGCGACCGGGCCGCGCGCGCGGCCGCCTGGATGGACCGTCGGTTGGTCGAACTGGAGAGCGATCCCGCCACGGCCGCGTGGGCCCTCCATGCTTTGGCCGCGGCCGCGGGGCCGCAGTCCACGCCCAGCGCCGCGGTTTCCAAGGCGATGGACCGGTTGCTCGCCCAGGAGGAATCCCTCACCGCCTAC
>CAIYXO010000954.1 GCA_903930165.1 uncultured Verrucomicrobiota bacterium
GAGGCCATGCAGGAACGCCAGGTCACCATCGGCGACCAGACCTACAAGCTGCCCGAGCCGTTCCTCGTCCTCGCCACCCAGAACCCGATCGAACAGGAGGGCACCTACGCCCTGCCCGAGGCCCAGGTCGACCGCTTCATGCTCAAGCTCAAGGTCGGCTACCCGACCCGCGAGGAGGAACGCCTGATCCTCGACCTCATGGCCCGCACCAACGGCCACCCGGTCGCCAACCCCGTCGTCGAGGCCGCCACGATCCTCCGCGCCCGCGAGGTCATCAACGACATCTACGTCGACGACAAGGTGAAGGACTACATCGTCGACGTGGTCTGCGCCACCCGGGAGCCCGCGACCTACAAGATCCAGGTCAAGGACCTGATCCAGATGGGCGCCAGCCCGCGCGCCACCATCGCCCTCGCCCTCGCCTCCAAGGCCCACGCCTTCCTCCGCGGACGCGGCTACGTGACGCCCCAGGACGTGAAGAGCGTCGGCATGGACGTCCTCCGCCACCGCGTCACCGTCACCTACGAGGCCGAGGCCGAGGAGAAGACCTCCGAGGACGTCGTGAAGCGGATCTTCGACGAACTGCCCGTCCCCTGATCCCGACGGCCATGCCGACACCGATCAGCGTCGTCGACGCCTTCGCCGCCCGCCCGTTCGAGGGCAATCCGGCGGCGGTCTGTCTCGCCCCGTCCGGTTCCACGGACACCTGGATGGCTTCCGAGGCGGCCGAGATGAACCTTTCGGAGACGGCCTTCCCCGTCCGCCGCTCCGACGGCGACTGGGACCTCCGATGGTTCACTCCCACGATTGAGGTCCGGCTGTGCGGTCATGCCACCCTGGCCACCGCCCATCGCCTGTGGGAATGCGGCTTGGCGCCATCCGGAGAAGTCCTCCGCTTCCACACCCTCAGCGGCCGGCTCGTCTGCCGACGGAACCCTGGGACGCAGCGCGTCGAGATGGATTTCCCCGCGCGTCCCGCACTCGAGGTGACCGCTCCCGCAGGACTTGCGGAAGCATTGGGAGCCAGATTGACCTGGTGCGGACGCGGCGAGGACGACCTGCTCGTGGAGGTCGCCGACGCCACCACGGTGCGCACGCTCCGGCCCGACCTCGCCGCACTGGCACAGCTGCCAGTCCGTGGCGTCATCGTGACCGCGGCCTCGGACATCGCGGACTACGACTTCGTCAGCCGCTTCTTCGCGCCGGCCGCGGGCGTTCCCGAGGACCCGGTCACCGGCTCCGCCCATTGCACGCTCGCCCCATACTGGGCATCCCGACTCGGCCGGAACCGCATGACCGGCCGCCAGGAAAGCCGACGCGGCGGTACGGTCGGCGTGGAGCTGCTCGGCGACCGGGTCGTCCTGTCGGGTTCCGCGGTGACGGTCTGGACCGGGGAGATCCTCTGAACCGCCGGCCGACCGCGACCGCGTCACCGGGATTCTCCAACACGCTTCCGTCGTCGCGCCATCGCCGATAGGCTGAGGCCATGTTCCTCCCCCGCTGGCTTCTCTTGGGCCTCCTGGCACCGGTCCTCCACGCGGCGAACCTGCCCGGATCCGACGAGCGGTCCGGACCCGCCGTGACCTTGAACACGCGGCGGACCTTCCCGGGAATACCCAACGCGGGTGCCTGGCGTGACCGCGCCGCGGACCTCCGCCACCAGACGCTCGCTTCGTCCGGGATCCTTCCGTTGCCGGAGAAGAACGACCTCCGCCCGCGTGTCTTCGGACGCATCGAACGCGACGGCTACTCGGTGGAGAAGGTCCTCATCCAGCCGCGGCCCGGCTTCTACCTCGGGGGCAATCTCTACCGCCCGCTCGGCCAGGGATCCGGCCCCTTCCCCGCGATCCTGAATCCCCACGGACACTGGGACGCCGGCCGTCTCGCCGACACGCCGACGGGATCGGTCGTCGCCCGCTGCATCCAGTTCGCGCGGATGGGCATCGTCGCCTTCGCCTACGACATGACCGGCTACGTGGACACGATCCAGTTCGGTCCGAAGGACGCCGACGGCGCCATCCGGGTGGCGAACTACCACACGCTCCAGCAGAAACTCTTCCGGGCCGAGACGAACCAGCTGTGGAACTTCACGCTGCTGGGAGTCCAGACCTGGAACTCGGTGCGCGCCCTCGACTTCGTGGCCTCGCTGCCCGACGTGGACCCGAAGCGCATCGGCTGCACCGGGGCGTCCGGAGGCGGTTCGCAGACGTTCCTGCTCGCCGCGGTGGACGACCGCATCGCCGTGAGCGCGCCGATCGTGATGGTGTCCTGTTCGATGCAGGGCGGCTGCTGGTGCGAGAACGCCCCGGCGCTCCGCGTGGACCATTCGAACATGGAATACTCCGCCGCCTTCGCCCCGAAGCCCCAGATCCTCGTCGCGGCCAGCGGGGATTGGACCAAGGAGACGATGACCGTCGAGGGTCCTGCCATCGAGGGCGTGTACACGCTGTTCGGAGCCAAGGACCGGCTCCGCTACACGCGGTTCGACTTCCCGCACAACTACAACCAGACCACACGCGAGGCGGTCTATGCGTTCTTCGCCCAGCACCTCCTCGGCAAGCCGGCCGCAGATCGGATTCCGGAAATTCCCTACACCGCGGAGAAGCCGGAGGACCTGAAGGCGTTTCCCGACGGGCGGATGCCGGCGGACGCGATCAGCGAGGCCGAGTTCACCAGCGCCTGGATCGCCGAGCGCCGGGGCGTCGTCGAGAAGCGCCTGCGGTCGAAGGACGCCTCCGCGGAATCGCTGCGCGTTTGGCGCCACACCCTGCTCATCGATCCGTCGGAACCGGTGGTCGGCGAGTCTGCCGAATCGTCCCGCGAAGACGGAATCGTCCGGTCGGAGGTGGCCTTCGGCCGTCCGGGCAAGGGGGATCGCGTCTCGGGAGTCCTCTGGATCCCCGCGAAGGCCGGAGACATCCGGAGCGTGGTGGTGCTGGTTCATCCGGAAGGCACGCAGGTCGCCGAGAAAGGCGGCGCGGAAAGGGCCCGGATGGAAGGCCTGATCGCCCGCGGCCACGCGGTGCTCGCCATCACGCCCTTCCAATGCGGTCCCGGAACGGACGGTTCGGTCGTGGGCCGTTCGCCGTTCCAGGACTTCTTCGCCGGCTACAACCGCACGGTGATGCAGCAGCGCGTCCGGGACGTGGCGAGCGCCGCCACCTTCGCGCGGTTGGCGAAGCCGGACGCCCCGGTGGTGCTGCTCGGCTCCGGCCGCGCCGCGCTCTGGGCCGCCCTCGCGGCCCCGATGGCCGACGCGCTGGTCGTGGATCCCTCGGGGCTTGGCCGGACCGACGCCGAATGGATCCGGCCCGAGGACTTTGTGCCCGGCATCCACCTGCTCGGAGACGCCGAGGGCGCGCTCGTCGCGGCGGGTCCCAAGCCGGTACTGCGCGAGGCGACGGCCTCGGCCGAGAAGCTGGACCGCTGGGTCGGCTCGCTCCCGCGCCGCTGAAAGCCGCGGGAACCGAGGAAGGGACTCACGCCAAATCGCCAAGCCGCCAAAGGGTGAGGGATTCCGGCTCGAAACCGCAGTCACCACCCGGTGTACGGATCAGCGACGGGAATCCGGCGGCTTCCTCCCGTTCCTCCAGCGGCTTTGCCGCCTTGCGTGCCAATCCCTTCTGCACCGTTCGGCAGCGTGACGGTCCCTCCGCTCAGGCGCTCAGGGCCGCGTCCCAGTCCTTCCAGACCGGTTCGTAGCCGAGCCGACGGATCTGTTCCGCGACGACCTCAGGAGGACGGTCGTCGGCGATGTCGAACTGCCCGGTCGCCCCGGTCGCCCGGCCTGCGGCCGGCGTCATCTCCGCGGACCCGGACGCCAGTTCCACGATGCGTCCGCGCACGGTGTGGTGGAGCGAGTCCTTGCCGGCGCCGGTGTAGCCTCCGGGCTCGGTGTGGCTGCCCGCGCTCGCATGGGTGATTCCCAGGGGCAGCAATCGGTCCCTCAGGCCGGCGTTCTCGCGGGTGGAGAGCACGATGCCGACGTCTGGAAGGAAAAGCCGCATCGCGGCGATCACCTGCACCATGTCGCGGTCCGCGAAGGACGTGAGCGGCTGGAACTCTCCCGCACACGGCCGCAACCGCGGGAGCGAGACCGTGACCTGGGCCTTCCAGCAATGCTTCAGCAGCCACGACGCATGCGCGGCCACCGACAGCGCCTCGCGCCGCCAGTCCGAAAGGCCGTAGAGGGCCGCGATGCCCAATCGGCGGAAACCCGCCTCGTAGGCCCGCTCCGGCGTGGCCAACCGCCAGTCGAAGTCCCGCTTGGGGCCCAGCGTGTGCATCTTCGAGTACACCTGGCGGTCGTACGTTTCCTGGTACACCACCAACCCTTCCGCGCCGGCCGCGACCAGCGGCACATATTCCGGGGATTCCATCGGTCCGACCTCGAGCGAGATCGAGGGCACGAACGGATGCAGGCGACGGACACAGTCCGCCATGTATCCCGAGGAGACGAACTTCGGGTGCTCCCCGGCCACGAGCAGGATGTTGCGGAACCCCTGCTCCGCCAGCGCCCGCGCCTCGCGCTCGACCTCCTCCACCGAGAGCGTCACCCGGAGGATCGGATTGTCCCGGGAGAAGCCGCAGTAGGCGCAGTTGTTGATGCACTCGTTGCTGAGATAGAGGGGAGCGAAAAGCCGGATGGTCCGGCCGAAGCGCTGGCGCGTGACCGTCTGCGAGCGGCGGCACAGTTCTTCCAGGTTTCCGGAGGCGGCGGGCGAGAGCAGCGTCGCGAAGTCCGCCAGGGAGGAGACGCCACGGTCCAGCACCGCCCGCGGTGCGGCCGCGTCGGTGGTGGCCGCCCGCGTCAGCAGCGCCTCGAAAGGCAGGTCGTTGAACACCTCGACGAAACTCATGGGCGGCGAAGCTAGCCTCGGCACCCCGGCGATCAAGCACGCCGGACGGGAGACGGCATCTCCATTCCAAGGCCAATCGAACCGGGCTGCGCGCGGCTCAGGAGCCGGACACGCCGATCCGACACCGGAGGGCGTCGACGAGGGACGCCCGACCGGGCTCGATGCCTTTGTACACGGACACCTCGTCGGGCATCGTCTCCAGTTGACGCAGGAGGTTTCCGCACACGCCCGGGATCGCCAGCACCTCGGACAACGGATGCACCGTCAGGCGGATGACGAAGAGGATGCCCCCGCTGGAGGGCAATGCCCGGAACGCCTGGTGCTCGAGGCGCAGCCAGGTGTTGTCGACGCGGCTGTGCGCGCCGAGTCGGGGCCGACCCAGTTCCGGATGGGCGTTCCTCTCGCCGTGCGCGGCGAGGCCCCAGTTCTCCCGTTCGAACACCCCTTCCGACGGCAACCGCCCCAGGAAGGTCCGGATCCGGGCGCCCAACGCCGCGTTGAGCCCGGGCACCACGCCATGGATCGAGGTGACGTCCATTCCCACCTTCTCCCGTACGTCCCACGAGGACGGGAAGCACACGGCCCCGCCCACGAGGCGGAAATCTCCGTCGTCGGCACGGCGCAGGAGCACGAAGTCCGGTTCCCAGATGGACGACAACCGGGAAAGGGACTCGGGATCGGACGCTCCGGCTTCGAAGCCGGTGAACAGCGAGGCCGCCTCGGCGAAGACCTCCTCCGAGCCGGGAGCCCAGACCCGGCAGGTCTCCGGGGACTCGCGCAGCAGACGCGCCCGCTCCTCCAGCGCCGCGGGATCGCTTCCGGCCGGATCGAACCAGTCCCCTCCGGCGCGGTGCATCCCGAACTGGAAGGCGTAGCGGTCGGCGCCGAAAAGGCGCTCCAGCAGCGACGGAAGCTCGACCGGTTTCACCGGGCCATCCTGTCCGCCGGGAACTCCGGGGCCAATCCGGGAATGACGCGGACTCCGGCCGGCCCTGTTTCCCCACCAACGCCATTGCACCCGCCGCCGTCGGCTGCGACAACGGCGGCATGTCCACCCCTGCCCCGGCCTCCCCCGAGAAGACCGAGACGAAGCCCCAGCGGCTGGCCTCGATGGACGCCTACCGCGGACTGGTCATGCTCCTGATGGCCGGCGAGGTCCTCCGTTTCGGCGCCGTGGCGGAGAAGCTGCCGGGCAACGGGTTCTGGAGCCTGCTGGCGCGCCACCAGGACCATGTCGAATGGCGGGGCTGCACGCCGCACGACCTCATCCAGCCGTCGTTCTCCTTCCTCGTCGGCGTCGCCCTGCCGTGGTCGATCGCGAGCCGACAGGGCCGCGGCGAATCGTTCCCGCGGATGTTCCTCCACACCGTCTGGCGCGGATTCGCCCTCGCCGCATTGGGCATCTTCCTGCGTTCCACACACGCGTCGCAGACCAATTTCACCTTCGAGGACACCCTCACGCAGATCGGCCTCGGCTACACGTTCCTGTGGCTGCTCGCCTGGCGCGGATTCCGGACCCAGGCGCTGGCCCTGGTAGCGATCCTGGTCGGCTACTGGGCCTGGTTCGCCGCAACTCCCCTTCCACCCGCAGGCTTCGATCCGGCCACCGTGGGCGTCTCGACGGACTGGATGAAGGAGCACGGACTCGACGGGTTCGCCGCGCACTGGAACAAGAACGCCAACCCGGCGCACCACTTCGACGTCTGGTTCCTCAACCTCTTCCCGAGGTCGAAGGCTTTCCTCTACAACGGAGGCGGCTACCTCACCCTGAGCTTCATACCCACCCTGGGAACGATGGTCTGCGGACTCATCGCCGGCGGCTGGCTCCGACGCGAGGAGACGCCGATCGGACGTCGGCTCGGCATCCTCGCCGTGGCCGGACTTGCCGGACTCGGAGCCGGCTGGCTGCTGGACGTCTCCGGTGTCGCCCCGGTGGTGAAACGCATCTGGACTCCCTCCTGGGTTCTCTTCAGCGGCGGTTGGGCATGCCTGTTCCTCGCTGGATTCCACCTTCTGATCGACACGTGGAACATCCGGGCCTGGTCCTTCCCGCTGCAGGTGGTCGGCATGAATTCCATCTTCACCTACGTTTCCGTCCACCTTTGGGAAGGATTCGTCCGGCAGAACCTCCGGGTCCACCTGGGACAGGACATCTGGACCCGCTTGGGCGGCGTGTACGCCCCCACGGTGGAAGGCGCGGTGGTACTGGGGATCTTCTGGTGGATGTGCCTTTGGCTGTACCGGCGCCGGATCTTCCTGAAGGTGTGAGGGATTCGAAATCCCGCACTCTCCGCGTTCCGCGGCGGACCGCGCCAAGAAATGGTTCTTCACACGCCCGATTCCCGCTAGGGTGGTCCCATGCGCAAGCGTCGCGAGGCCCGCGAACGGGCCATCCAGTTCCTGTTCCAGCACGACCTCAATCCGCCCGAGAACATCGAGACGGCCCTGAACCAGTTCTGGGATACCCAGCGGGCCAGCGCGTTCTCGGAGGGGCAGGGTCCCACCTGGGGTGAACGCGTCACCGTCCCGCCCCCCAGCGCCGAGGAGGCGGCCACCCGGATCTTCGCGGACGCCCTGATCCGCGGCGTCCTGGAGCACCTCACCGGCATCGACGACGTGATCCGGCGCCACGCCAAGAACTGGGACCTGCACCGCATGGCGATCGTCGACCGCAACGTGATGCGCCTCGGCGTCTATGAGATCCTCTATCGCGACGACATCCCGCCCGTCGTCAGCATCAACGAGGCGGTCGACGTGGCGAAGAAGTTCTCCACCGCCGACAGCGGCAAGTTCGTGAACGGGATCCTCGACAAGGTGAAGGACGAGATCCTGAGTCCGGCGCGCACGGCCAAGGACGCCCCGGCCGAATGATCCCGGAGTGAAAAACGCCGATCTCCACCTCCACACCCACTTCTCGGACGGGACCTGGTCCCCCGAGGAACTGGCCGGCCACGCCGCCGAGCACGGCCTCGACGCCGTGGCCCTGACCGACCACGACAGCGTCGAGGGCTGTCCCCGCATGGCCGCGGCCTGTGGCGCACGGGGCATCGAGTTCATACCGGGAGCGGAACTCACGGCGGAGGTGGACGGACAGGAGGTCCACATCCTCGGCTACTGGCTGGATCTCGGTTCGGAACCCCTTCTTGGCGAACTGCAGCGGTTCCAGGCGGTGCGTCAGCATCGGATCCAGGAGATGGTGACCCGGCTCAACGAGAACGGCGTCGGCCTGAGCGCGGAACTCGTCCGGTCGATCGCGAACTGCGAGGCGCCCGGCCGCCTGCATGTCGCCCGGGCGCTGGTACAACAGGGTTACGCCAAGGACCACGACCACGCCTTCGAACGCTTCCTCCGACGCGGCCGCCCCGGGTTCGTGCCCAAGGCCCGCATGTCCGCCGCCGATTCCGTCGCCCTGATCCATGCCGCGGGAGGCGTCGCCGTGCTCGCCCACCCGGGTCTCTACCGGAACGACGGCCTGATCCCGCGCCTCAAGGAGGCGGGCATCGACGGACTGGAGTGCTGGCACACCAAGCACTCCGAGGAGGATGGCGCCGGCTACGCCCGTCGTGCCGCGGAACTGGACCTGGTCGCCACCGGAGGCTCCGACTGCCACGGCATGGCCAAGGGCCGTCCCCTCATCGGCAAGGTCCGGCTGCCGTATGCCCAGGTCGAGGCCCTCCGCACCCGGCGTGGCGCCGCCTGATTCCCGGATCCCGGCTTCCACCTCGCACATCGCACGTCCACCCATGGGGTTCTTCGACAAGCTCAAGTCCGCCTTCACCAAGGCCACCACCTCCCTCGCCCACGAGTTCAAGCGCATCGTCACCCGTTCCCCGCGGCTGACCGCCGCCAGCACCGAGGAACTCGAGGCCGCCCTGCTCGGCGCGGACCTCGGGATGCCGATGACCCAGCAGATCCTCGCCGCGGTCCGGCACGCGTTCGAGACCCAGGGGCGATCCGGACTCGACCTGGTCGAGATCGCCGCCCGCGAGGTGGAACGGAGCCTCTCGGGCTTCAACCCCGCCCTCGATCCGCGTCCCGAAGGCGTGACGGTCGTCTCCATCGTCGGGGTCAACGGCACCGGCAAGACCACCACCACCGCCAAGCTCGCGCACCTGATGGCCCAACGGGGTCAACCGGCGATCCTGGCCGCCTGCGACACCTTCCGCGCGGCGGCGATCGAGCAGCTCCAGCTCTGGGGCACGAGGCTCGACGTCCCGGTCGTCGCCGGCGCCTACCAGGCCGATCCCGCCTCGGTGGCCCACGACGCCGTCGGCGCCGCCCAGGCCCGCGGCGCGAGATGGCTCTTCATCGACACCGCCGGCCGACTCCATACAAAGCACAACCTGATGCAGGAGCTGCAGAAGGTGCATCGCGTGGTGGACAAGAAGCTCCCCGGCGCACCCCATGAGGTCCTCCTCGTGCTGGACGGTTCCACCGGCATGAACGCCATGGTCCAGGCGCGCGAGTTCCACAAGGCGGTCCGCCTCACCGGCCTCGTCATCACCAAGCTCGACGGCACCAGCAAGGGTGGCGCCGTCGTCGCCATCCAGCGCGAACTCGGCATCCCGGTGAAGTTCATCGGCGTGGGCGAACAGCCCGAGGATCTCCAGCCTTTCGACGCCAAGCAGTTCGCCGAGGCCCTTTTCGCCTCCGGCGAACGCTAGCACCGCGTCGGAACCCTTCCGCCCACGGTTTCCGTTCCGCCGGGAGGAGGATTCCGACGCCCCTCAGGGACCAGGCCAACCCCGCCCTACAGGGCCGGCGTCACGATCCGATAGAAGCGGCTCGCCGACTCCACCGACAGGACCACCTCCGCCGCGGTGGACACCGGCGTCGGAGGAAACGTTTCCACCGGCAGCCAGCCGCCATCGACCAGGTCGTCGCGCCGCTGGACCACGTAGGACCGCCCCGCTTCACGCGTGAAGCGCAGAGCCAGTCCGCTGGCAGTCCGGACGACCTCGCCAACGGGCGGCGTCACGGACGGAATCACCACCACCGGAAGGTCGGCCACACGGGTGAACACCCCGTCGGTCACCGTCGCCCGCAGCAGGTGTTCCCCGGGCGACTCGAACCGTACGGTCGTTGTCGTCCCCTCCTGGCCGGCAACCGTCATGGCGCCGGGACCCGACACCAAGGTCCAGGTCACCGTGGGCACGCCCGGCGTGGAGGGCAGTCCGTCGTCGGCGACACGGTTCGAAAGCCTCACTGGAGCCCCCACCCTGGCTTCCGTGTCCGCCAAGGCGACCTCGACCGTGGGAGGCCGGTTCGTGACCTCGGCCCGACCGGTCAGCGCGAGGTTGAAGCTGAGGTCGCTGCTGGACCCCGAGTTCTGGTGGAGTTCGACCGCGACCACGTTGCGTCCCTCCCGGAGCAAGGTCGGATCGAACGGCGACTCGAAGAAGGTGCTCTCGTCCGCGCCGCCGACCGCCGTCACCGCCAGGGTGTCCGGTCCGACCGGGCCCTCGGGGAGGTTCTGGCGGGAGATCACGTTCCCGTTCAGGTAGACCACCACGCCGTCGTCACGGACCAGACGGAGGAGCGCCTCCACCAGGTCCCGCGCCCCGGAAACCGGGAACGCATGGCGGAAGTAGTAGGTGATCCGTTTGCTCGATGCGTTGGGACCGAAGGAAAGGGTCGTGGTCTCGTCGCCGTCGCCGTAGCCCAGTTCCGCAGCCCCGGACGACCAGCCGGAATCGTTGAAGTCCGGCAGTTCCCAGCCCGAAGGCGCCACGGCCGAATCCAGGTAGCGCCAGGTGGCGCCGGAAGGAAGCAGCGTGACGCTCCCCGGCAGGGGACGCGTCACCTGGACCGTGACGTCGTCGGAGACCGTGCGTTCCCCGTCGTGGGCGGTCAGCCGATAGACCCAGGTGCCGACACCGGGCAGTCGAAGGTCCGAGACCGCGGATTCCGGCGAGACCAACTCCGCCATCGATGGACCCGAGACACGGCTCCATCGGAGCGACGTCGGACCGGGTCGCCCGTCGTCGACCACGGTACCGCTGAGCCGGAGGGTCGCCGGGAAGGAGGCCGCGGTCGCCGCTAGGTCCGCCCCCGCATCGACGCGCGGCGGGCGGTTGCCGCCGGACTC
>CAIYXO010000955.1 GCA_903930165.1 uncultured Verrucomicrobiota bacterium
GCATCTTGCCCAGCAGGTCCGCAGGATGGGACGGATCCGCCTCGAACGGCTTCGAGCCGGCGGCATCGAATTCCGCCACCAGGACGCCGAGGTCGCGCAGCGAGGCCACGAACTTGGCCGGCTCACCCTCCGGCTTTCCGCGGTACACGGTGATCCGCTCCAGGCGCGCGGTGACGTTCGGCTTCAACGCCACGAGAACCGCGATCCGACCGCCGGGAAGCAACACGCCCAGCGCGTCCCGCTCCGTCGTGGTGTCGTCCTCCCCGTCGTCGCCGCCACGGTTGCGGAACCTCCCGGCATTCTGGGTCGCCGGGGTGCTCTTGGGGCTGCGGAAACTGAGCCGCACGCGGAAGAGCGACTCCTTCGTGTGCTTCTCCAATTCGCCGAGCTTCGCCGCGAATTCGGTGACCGTGAACCGGCTCCAGCGCTGCGGATCGCCCTTCCATCCATGGTTGGGGTCCGAGCGGTGGTTCATCACCAGTCCCAGCGCCCGGCCGTCGGCGGAGATGGCGATTCCCTGGTTCTCGGTCACCCGGTGTCCGCGACCGTCGGGTGTTTCCAGGAAGCCCCCGCCGAACGGCAACATCACCCGGGTCAGTTGGCCGTCCTGCCGGAAGTAGGTCACGACGCCCACCGGTGAGTCCGAGCCGCGGGGCGCGAACTTCAGCGGGACCGCCCCCTTCAACGGGGCATCCAGGGTCAGCAGCAAGGCCCAGTTGTCCCGGTAGTGGGCTTCCACCTTGGCCGTGGTCGTCGCGTCGCCCTGCCGGACGACGATCGACTCGATGAACCGCGGATGGATGCACGGGTCCATGGCCACGATCCGGTCCGTCCCGACGAGGTAGCCACAGGTCTCCAGCGGACGCTCCTCGGCGATGATGTCGGCCAAGGTGTTGAAGCGGGGGCCATTGGAACGCGGATCCTGGTCGAGGATGCCATGGGGGGCGTCGCCCTTGTCGAACCTCAGGTGGAATTCCACCTGGACGAGACCCTTGGCGACCGAGGCGATCACCTTGGCGGGGTCGAGCGGGGCGGCTCCGGCCACCAACGTGGTCAACAGGAGCAGGAAGACGGCGCGCATCATGCGGCCGGACCGTAAGTCGAATCCCGGCCGTCTCCAACAGGGCAATTCGGCGGCTCCCTCCGCATCGGCGCGGACCCGCCCGACCCGGTTTGCCTTGGCCGGGAATCGTGCCCGCCCTAGCGTCGCCGGATGCACCTGCAACCGGTCCGACGCGCCCTCCTCGGGCTGCTCCTCGTGACGTTCCTCGCCGGCTGCCAGACCGCCTACTACGGCGTGATGGAGAAGTTCGGCGTGGAGAAACGAGACCTCCTGCGCAAGGCCGTGGCGCTCGCCCGGGACGAACAGAAGGAGACGGGCAAGGAGTTCCAGGACGCGCTCACCCGGCTCCAGTCCCTGTACGGCGGAACCGGAAGCGACTTGGAGAAGACCTACGGACGGCTCAAGGCGGATCTCGATTCGTGCCGCACCGGCGCCGAGGACGCCCGGAAACGGATCCGCGACATGGACCGCGTGGCCGAGGACCTCTTCGCAGAATGGAACTCGGAGATCGCCCAGTTCACTAACCCGGCCTTCGCCGCGGACAGCCGCCGGAAGCTCTCGGAGACGCGGTCCAGGTACCAGCAGCTCGCCGGATCCCTGCGCTCCGCCGAGTCCACCATGGACCCGGTCCTGAAGTCGTTCCAGGAACACGTCCTGTACCTGAAGCACAACCTCAACGCCGCGGCCATCGGTTCGCTGAAGGGCGAGGCGTCGCGCATCGAGACGCAGATCCGGGACCTCATCGTCCAGATGAACGGCTCCATCCAACAGGCCGACGCCTTCATCCGCACCCTCGAGTGAGCACCGACGCCCGCCGCCTGAAACCCGAAACCTGGCACCCAACTTCCTGACCGAATGCGATTCGCCATCTGCAGCGAGATCTTCAAGGACTGGCCCCTCGACCGCGCCCTGCGCTTCGCCAAGGAGGCGGGATACGACGGTTTCGAGGTCGCCCCGTTCACCCTCGCCCCGCTGGTCACCGACATCACCCGGGACCGACGGAGCGAGATCCGTCGAATGGCCGCCGACGCCGGCATCGCCGTGAGCGGCATCCATTGGGTGCTGGCCTACACCGAGGGCATGCACGTGAACCATCCGGATCCGGCATGGCGTCAACGCGCCGCCGACTACCTCCGCGAGGCCGTGGACTTCTGCGCCGACCTCGGAGGCACCCACATGATCTTCGGCTCGCCGAAGCGGCGCGACGTGCTCGAGGGCGTCTCCGCCGCCGATGCCCGGACGTGGACGCTCGACACGTTCCGACCGGCGACGCACCTGGCCGAGCAACGCGGCGTGACGATCTGCCTGGAACCGCTGGCGCCTTCGGAGACCAACTTCCTCAACACCGCGGCCGACACCGCGGCCCTCGCCCGGGAGATGGGTTCCCCTGCGTTCACGGTCATGCTCGACGTGAAGGCCATGGCCTCGGAGGCAAGGCCCGTGGCCGAGACCATCCGGGCCAACGCCGGCGGCTTCGCCTATTTCCACGCCAACGATGAGAACCTGAAGGGGCCGGGTTTCGGCGACACGGACTACGCGCCCATCGGCGCGGCGCTGAAGGCGGTCGGCTACGGCGGCTGGGTCTCGGTCGAGGTCTTCCGCTTCGAGGAAGGCCCCGAGGCCATCGCCCTCCGCAGCCGAGAACACCTCCGTCGGCATCTCGGCTGAACCACCCCCGAACACCGATGTCCGCCAAGGTCCGCATCACCGGGGTCGCGCTCTGGTTCCTCCCGGTGACCACCCGGGTCCCGCTGAAGTTCGGCACCGAGGCGCTGACCTCCGTGACCTGCGCCCGCGTGCGTTTGACCGTGGAGGACGCCGCCGGCCGGACCGCGACCGGCTGGGGCGAGACCCCGTTGAGCGTGCAGTGGGTCTGGCCCTCGGCCAGTCCCTACGCCTCCCGCCTGGAAGCACTGCGGCTCTTCACCCGGATGCTGGCCAGGGCCTGGGTCCAGTTCTCCGACGTCGCCCATCCGCTGCGGCTGGGCACCGACTTCAGCGACCTGCTTCTTCCACGGCTGTGCGAGGACTTCAACGCCTCCGGACTCGCACCGGACTCGGATCCCCTGCCCCGGCTCGCGGCCCTGGTCTGCAGTTCGCCCTTCGACCTCGCCCTGCACGACGCCTTCGGTCGCCTGCACGGGATCTCCCCATTCGAAGCCTGTCGCGCCCCTTGGCTGGACCAGCCGTTGGTGGAGTTCCTCTCTCCAGATTCGAGGAAAGATCCCACGCTGGCCGGACGCCCCGTTTCGGCGCCGTTCCTTGCGACCCCGCGTCGGCGACTCGAAGCCTGGCACCTCGTCGGCGGACTGGATCCGCTGCATCCCGAGGAGCTCACCGGGAAGGAGCCGCAGGACGGACATCCGATCCTGCTGGCCGACTGGATCCGCAAGGACGGCCTGACCTGCCTCAAGGTGAAGCTGCGCGGGAACGACGCCGACTGGGACTTCAGGCGGCTTGTGGAGGTCGGCGGGATCGGCGGTTCCCTCGGCGTCTCGTCCTTCACCGCCGACTTCAACTGCACCGTGCGCGATCCGTCCTACGTCGTCGACGTGCTCGACCGCCTGGAGACGGACAATCCGGAGATCCACCGCGCCCTGCTTTATGTGGAGCAGCCGTTCCCGTACGACCTGGAGGCGAACCCGATCGACGTCCGGGCGGTCAGCCGGCGGAAGCCCCTGTACCTCGACGAGAGCGCCCACGACTGGCGCCTGGTGCAGCTGGGCCGTGAGCTCGGCTGGACCGGCGTCGCCCTGAAGACCTGCAAGACCTTCAGCGGGGCCATCCTTTCCGCGGGCTGGGCCCACACCCACGGCATGGGGCTGATGGTTCAGGACCTGACGAACCCGATGCTGGCGCAGGTGCCCCACGTGCAGCTCGCTGCAAACCTGCCGACCCTGCTCGGCGTCGAGACCAACGCCATGCAGTTCTATCCAGCCGCGAGCGAGCCCGAGTCGCGCATCCATCCCGGGCTGTACCGGAGGCGGGATGGCTGCGTGGACCTCTCGACCTTGGACGGCCATGGATTCGGCTATGCCGGTGTCGAATCGGTGAGGGATCTCGGAGAGCCGGACTTCTGCCACGGCGCCGGCTGATCGCTTCGAGCCGGATGGTAGGTGACCTCGAACAAGAGTCAGGCGTCAGGCGTCGGGCAGCGACGGCCAACGGACAACCCACACTCACGGAGAAATCTCCACCGGCTCCGACCAGAGTGTGGCGACCCCCTTGGAATCCACCGTCCGCACCCGCAACCGATACTTCCGCCCCGCCTTGAGAACCGCCTTGGGCACTTCGACCTCGGGCACCCCGTTGGTCGCCCAGACCGGATGGATCTCATAGGAGTTCGGGGTCCGGACATTGCCGATCGTGCCCCGCGTGACGTCGCCCAGACGCCATTCGACCCGGGAAGCCGTGGGTCCCCGAAAACGGAAGCGGGTCGCCCCGCCCTCCGGTGTTGGGGTCAGCACGTTCGGCAACTGGTACATCTCGGCCACCCTCTCGCGGCGGTCTTCCACGAACTTCTTCATGACCGAGCGCATTCCATGGAAATCGCGCGTTGGCGAAGCCCGGTAGAAGGATCCGGGAGTCGACTTGAAGGGCATGACATGGCGGCTGGAAAGGATCGGGTGCCAGTCCCACATCCGCCGGTCCGCCTCGGCCAACGTCGCCGCCGATGCCGGATCGGCCACGACCGCGGCCATCTCGTCGATCAACGCCCCGGTCTCCTCCTCGCTGTACAGCAGCTGCAGGATCTCTCCCAGACGGCTGTTGAACTCCTTCCGTAAGCCCGGCTGATCCAGGATGCCTCCCACCTGAAACGGCTCACCGCCGTCGCCATACATCCGCTCGGACCAGGACAGGTCCAGATCCCAAGGCACCACCGTCCAGCGTTTCGAAAGTGGATCCCTCCGGAAGAAGTAGTTCTTACCGTTGCCGATGTCGTAGTGGTGGATGCAGTCGACGATGGCGCGGTAGCTGAAGTACGCAGGCAGGTCGACGTTCTTGCGCCACCAGGATTCGTCACGGCCACCCATCAGGGTTCCCAGGAATTGGGACACGGACCGTCCGTCCACCCCGTCCTTCCCGTCGTACGCGACGTCGGGCCGTCCGAATTCCATCTTGAACAGGCTCTGCCGCGGCAGCGCGTGGCCGGTCAGGAACGCGCCGTCCACGTTCTCCGTCGCGAGGAAGAGGCCGAAGAAGTCGCCGTCGTACTGGGTTGCCCCCGTTTCTCCGGTTCCTGTGACGGTCCGGAGCTGGAGGAAATGGGTCCTCGGCGCGGCCACTCCGGCGAGGTCGAAGAGGCGGAACCCGACCGATTCGAACAGGCCCTGTTCCCCACGCATTCCGTAATCGCCCTGCTGAAAGCAGGCTCCGAGGTTGAGCTTGCCCCACTTCGCCGGATACGGGCGACCGAAGTCGTCGCGGGCCTGGAGCTTGTGGCCGTCGTTGAAGTCGAACTTCCACATGTTCTTGCCCATGGCGTGCCGCCACTGGCCTCCCCGCGCCCGGAAGCGGACATGGTCGTGGACGGTTCCGTCGTCCGCCACCAAAGCCCCGCTCCAACGGTAGGCGCGGCGGGCTTCTTCGTCCCCGAACTGGGTGGGCTGGGTCCATTGGCTTTGCCTCACCCACTCGGCCCGCGTGACCAGGTGGTAGGCCTGCACCCGCCGCATCGCCGGGGCCGGAATGGTCATCGGCGACTTCTCCGCCCCGGATCCGGACGGACGGATCGCACCGGTCCACGCCGGGATCCCGTCATGGACGAACCAGGCGAGGTTCGGCTCCTCGGCATCCGGCTTCGGATGGACCTGCCGACCCGAGGCCGCATCGACGATCCGATACCGGACGAGCCGGCGATGCCGCTGCACCTCAGCCGGCACCTCGACGACGGAGGTCCCATTGGTCCCGGGCTTCAGCGGAAGCCTCTTCCAACCCTGAAGATACCCCGGATCGTCCTTGGCCACGTAGCTCCCCGGTTCCACCACCTGGTACTCGAGGGCCGGATCGGAAGCGCCGGACCGGACCGCCGACTCGAGGGTCACGCGGACCGCATCACCCGACTTGGGGAACCGCGGGGAATGAACCACCGGGGCGCCGAGACCGCGGACGACGAAGACGAGGAGGAAGAGGGAGCCCGCCAGGGTTCGAGCCAACATCCGGCACGGAGTCCCGGCGGAGGTCGGTCTCATGGTTGCCGGATCTGGACCGGCACGTTGAGGCTTTCGGTCCCCTGCGCGTCGGGAAGCATCGCCTCCAGGACCTGGAACGCCTGGTTCCCGAGGATCGTGCGCATCTGGTTCCACTGTTCCGCCGGCGGACGCCCGGGGCCGACGGTCACCTCCCTCTCGACGATGCGGCCGTTCTCATAGACCTGCGTCTGCACCTTGACCGGCTGTGCCTGGCCGAGCAGCCCGTAGGCCTGGTCCACCACGGCGTCGTCCAGACCGAACCGCTCCCGGAGCTGCTGGAGACTCTGGTATCGCGAGTCCTGCACCCGATCGAACTGCGCCAACCGCTCCGGCGGCAGGAGCGCCTCGACGCGTTGGCGGTAGCGCGTCTCGGCTTCCGGATCGGCTTCGATTCCCGCCGTGTCGCCCAATGTCATCGTCCCGCCGAACGGTTCCTCGATGTCGCGGCGCAGACGGTAGATCTCCCGGAACTCGGCCTCGGTCGGCTGCATGGCGCCGAGCTGGTTCCTCAGCCGCTCGGCCACGCTGGAGGCCCGCATGTCGAACAACTCCAACTCGTCCGGCGTGAGGACCTGCGCCAGTCCGAGGCGTCGCCGTTCGTTGTTCTCGCGGTAACGCTCGGCGAAGGCGGCGTCGCGGCCCTTGTTCGACACGTCGGATTCGTCGTTGAGAGTGTCGGAAAGCTCCCAATAGGCCTCCATGACCTCGCGGACCCTCTCGCGCTTCTCCGCCGGGACGCCGTTGATCGCCGACTCCATGCGCTCGTAGTTCCGGCTGTACCAGCCCTTCAACGGCTCGAGCGGGATCTCGTATCCGAGGAGGTCTAGGACGACCGCCGACTTCTCCTTCTCCACCAGGCGCAGGTTCCTTCGACGCTGGTAGTCGGCCTTCCGGCGGATCCGCCGCTGCGCCGTGGTCTCGCCGGGAGCCGCGATGTCGCCCGTCCCCGGATCCCGGAACGGCGCCTCGCGCGGGGCGAAGCGCCGGTTGACCTCCGCGACGATGATGTCCCGGACCGTGGTCTCGGGACAGGCGATGGCCCTGAGATTCCGGATGTACACATGCAGGTCGTTGGTGAGGACACCGGCCCAGCGGAAGTCGGTGGAGAACGCGGCCACGGCCGTGCGCCCCTTGCCGGGCGCGGGTTTCGACGCGGCCTCCGCCGTCGCGATCGTGGTGTCGGTCCCGTCGGGAACATCGGACGGAGCCGCGACGGGTCTTCGGCCGAGGACGAGCACGACCGCCAGGATCAACGCCGTGGCGGAAAGGAGACCGGTCCAGAATCGCGGGTTCATGGCCTGGGGGTGATTCC
>CAIYXO010000956.1 GCA_903930165.1 uncultured Verrucomicrobiota bacterium
CCGCGAAGACCGCCATCATCCCGAAGACCATCAGCAGGTTGTCGAACATCACGGCCATCACCAGGGCCACGATGGTGCAGAGGACGACCAGGGAATTGACGAACGACTTGGAGTAGCTGAGTCCGGAGTGGCAGACCATGTAGACCCAGGCGATGACATGGCCACAGAGGAAGGCGACGAGCAACCCCAGCAGCAGCCCCGAAAGGTCGGACGGCGCGGTTCCGAAATCTCCACGAAACAAAAGGTCTGACATGTTGGTCTAGGCGGTTTGGTGACCTCGGGACAGCAGGGAGTTCAACCTCTGCATGCGTTCCCTCTTCCGTTCCTCGGCCAACTCCGGATCCCCGGGCACCGCCGTGGCAAGCCCGTTCCTGTAGAAATAGGCTTCACCCTTCCGGGCGACCCCGTCGGCGTACTTGGAAGCCGAGGCCTGGCGAAGCCCGAAGATCCGGACCATCTCCGCGAACCAGTCCGGGAAACGGCCCGTGAACTTCAGCTCCAGGATCACCACCGGACCGAACACGGAAGTGGGCGCATCCATCTCCGCCGTGAAACGACTCGTGAATTCCGGCGAGATCAGGACGTTGCGGTCGAAGGTCACCCGTACCGAATTGTCATGGGGGCTGATCCAGGCTTCGCGTTCGTAGTAGACGTGGGCCACCGGACCGCTCCGCGTGTCGTTCATCAGTTCGATGAAGCGCTGGATCGCCGCCGCCTGGCGGACGTCGTCCTTCACCAGCTCGGAAGTGTGGGGGATCTGGCCGGCGAGGACCGCCTCGACCGCATGGCGCTTCACCCCGCCCCGCTGCTTCATGATCGCCTCGTTCATCCGGCGCTTGATCTCGAAGAAGATCGGCGAACCGGGGCTGTCTTCGTAGAAGCGGATCCGCAGCTTGTAGCGGTTCTTGTTGCCGTTGATCGTCCCCCAGTAGATCCGGAGATCGTCCGAGTCCAGATACAGGTTGTGAATGGTGTAGGAGAGATTCGGACGTCCGACCCCGTACTCGTCCAACTCGAGGTAGTTGGACACGAAATCCCGCAGGGCAAGGGCAAGCTCCTCGGGCACGAGGTACTTCAGCTCCCACCGCTGCAACTGCATGTTGTCTCCCGACATGGTGTCGAAATCCCGAATCCACCGGTCGCAGCCACGGTTTGTTGCTGCGATTTTTCCCGTTCGTCACTGCAGACAGGCCAAGGCGGAACCCGCGGACGTCCGGGAAGTTCGGCGACATTAGCAACCCCAATGCCGGAGGCAACCGGAGGTTCGCAAATGGCGGCCAAAGGAACCCGACGGCCAATTCAACGGGCCTCGCCTGCCAACAGTGGGTCCCCATCGCCCCTGCGATACTGGAAAGGAACGCTCCGGACCACCGATTCGATCAGGGCAGAGAACCTCAGGCCGTTGCGATCCAACTCCTTGCAGGCCGCCTCAACGGCAGGGCGATCATAGTATTCCAGTCCACGTCCCAAGGAGTAGGTGAACATCTTCTCCACCACGCAGCGGATGAAGTCCTCCCGCTTCGATCCCGAGATGAGGCTGCCGAAGGCGCGGTGACCGTCGAACGGCTCGCCCGACTCCAGGACTCCCGATGCGTCGATCGGCTCGGCGCCATCCATTTCCCGATACCGCCCGATGGCGTCGAAATGCTCAAAGGCGAACCCGATCGGATCCATCTTCGCATGACACGAGGCGCACATGGCGTTGTCGCGATGGGCGTCCATGCGCTGCCTCAACGTCCCCTTCAACTCCTTGGCCTCCAGCGGGGGCACACCAGGGGGAGGAGGAGGCGGCGGGGTTGCCAGGATGTTCTCCAGGATCCACTTGCCACGCTTCACCGGCGAGGTGCGGTTGGGATTCGAGGTGAGCGCCAGGAAGCTCGCATGGGTCAACAGCCCCGACCTCTGCGTCCCCTTCAGCGATACCTTCACGAAATCGTCTCCGGCCACTCCCTCCAGCCCGTAGTGCCGCGCAAGCCGGGCGTCCACGAAGGTGTAGTCCGCGTCGATCAGTTCCGTCAGGGGCCTGTCGTGCCTCAGGATGTGTTCGAAGAGCATCTCCGTTTCACGGCGCGCCGAAGCCCGGAGACGCTCGTCGAACTCCGGGAACATCTTCGCGTCCGGGGTGATGATTTCCATGGTCCGAAGCTGCAGCCATTGGCCGGCGAAATTGTCCACCAGGGCCTTCGACTTCGGGTCGGCCAACATGCGGCGGACCTCCCCGGCCAGGTTCTTCCTCAGGCTCCCCTTCTCCGCCAAACGGAACAGCGTCTCGTCCGGCATGCTGCTCCAGAGGAAATAGGAAAGCCGCGAGGCCAAGGCGTGGTCGTTGATCCGGTGGACGGCGTTTGGATTGTCCGGATCGGACTGCAGTTCACCGCGGAACAGGAAGTGGGGGGAGACCAGCACCGCGGTCAGGGCGTGCCTCACGGAGGTCTCGAAGTTGTCGCGACCCACCTGCGCCTGCTGGAACAGCGTCATCAGGCGGGCCACCTCCTCGACGCTGGCAGGCCGACGAAAGGCCCTGCCGGCGAAGCGGGCGAGGATCTCCTTAGCCACCTCGTTGGTGTTCTTCGGACCGGGCTGGCGGAAGAAGATCCTTCGATGGGATTCCGGCAGTTCCGGAACCGTGTTGGTGAACGGCCCCACCACTTCCACGAACTCCACCTGGAGGTTGCGGTCCTCG
The DNA here is from genome assembly GCA_903930165.1 of uncultured Verrucomicrobiota bacterium. GTDB lineage: Bacteria > Verrucomicrobiota > Verrucomicrobiia > Limisphaerales > UBA9464 > SXXZ01. The sequence continues at coordinate 2,684 of CAIYXO010000956.1, forward strand.
ATCTTCTTCCGCTGGGTTTTCCGGCCCTTGGGACCGGTCTCCTCAACGGTCGACTCCTTGTAGTAGTCGTTGAGGAAGGCGACCCCGATGCGATGCGAACCCGGCGTGAGGAATGCGCGGTGTTCGTACGGCTTGGAGTTCCCGCGCGTCCGCCGCACCTCGACCTGTTCCAGCTCCTTCCCGTCCGCCTTGATCGCCATCCGCACCTTGTCCGGTCCCGCCTGGTCGCCATAGGCCTGGACCCGGATCAGGTATTCCGACGGCACCTTCGCCTCGTAGCTCAGGCTCATCTCGCCGTTGGATCCCAAGGTCGCCAACGACTCGGAACCGCCGTGCCCCTCCAGACGTCCCGGATCGAAACGCCGGGCGACCGTCGGCAAGGGACCAGTCACCAGGGCCTCGTCCAGGATCGCCTCCGCCGCCTTCAGGTACCGCTCGATCAGGATCGGAGGCAGCGAGAGGACGTCACCGATGTTGTCGAACCCGTAGCCGACGTCGTCCTGCGGGAAATCGGCCGCCGGCTGGAAGTCCACTCCGACCAGGTCCCGGATCGTGTTGTCGTACTCGGCCCGGTTGAGACGCCTCAGTGTCACCCGTCCCGGATCCGGATGCTCCGGGTCCACCGGAAACAGCGTGCGGTCCAGCCAAGCCACCAAGTTGGTGCGGTCCTGGGCCGAGGGCTGGGTCTGCCGCTTCTTCGGCGGCATCTCCCCGGTCTTCACGGTATGCAGGACGCGCTCCCAAAGTCTTCGATCCGCCAGAAGCGTATGGATGTTCGTGTGGCCGTCGAAATTGATGTCCCCCTTGCGGGCCCCGTCCCCATGGCAGTCCCAGCAGTTCTTCTGGAGCACGGGCAGCACCTGGGCACCGAACTCCGCGTCGGCCAAGGCGAGGTCCAACGCCTTGCGCGGCGCCGCCCTGCGGCTGTTGACGGCCACGGCCAGCGAGGCGATCGCCAGGACGGCGAGAACCGAGAGGATGACGTACTGCTTGCGCATGGATCGGGTATCGACGGCGATTCAGGCTCGGATATTCCGGAGGATGCTAGCCTTGGTTTGGTTTGGGACCAACCTGTCAGGAGCCGACCGCTATCCGCGGCCAGAGGGTCTCGAGATCCGGGTCGGCCAGCGCGGTTGCCCGCAGCTCGATGGGATTGCCGACCGCCAAGGCCTTGCAAAACCAGGTCCAGGCGCCGTCGAGGTCGCCCATCACCGCCGCATAACACGCCAGATTGAACCGGATGAGCGGCTCCGTGGGAAACCGGGTCGCCGCCGGCACCAACAGGCCCGAGGCGTGTGCGACCCCGCCGCCGTCCATCCGGCGCGCCGCGTAGGCCCGGTGCAGCCAGCCGGAGACCTCGTCCGGATACAACGCGACCTGCTGGGTCGCGGTCCGGTAGCCTTCTGTCCACTGGCCGAGCGCACTGTGCACCTCCCAGCGCAACTCCAACACCTCGGCCCTGCGACAGACCGGCTGGGGAAGGCGGTCCAACTCCAGCGCAGCGTCCGCGGGCAGGCCCAGAAGCATCCAGCCGACCGCCGCATCGAAGTGATGTCGCGCCGGAAGGGGAATGTCCTCGGATTCGATGGGCTTGGGCATCTTCGCCACGGTTTCAGTCGACGAAGTTGAACTCGTTGGAGGCCAGGAGCACCTGCGCCAGCCGTTGCCATGGCCCCAGCGGACGCGGCCACTCCCGGGCTCCCGAGAAATCGGCGTTGGCCGCCCAGGCACGTCGGTCGCCATCCACCTGCACGACCTCGGGCGCCCATTCGAAGGAATCCGAATTGTCACCTGACCGCGGGTCCGCCACGAAATCGAGGATTTCACCCTGCTTCACGGACACGGAGCCGATCTCGGCGGAAGCGCTGGTCCCGGAGACTTCCCAAGCCCCGAGCCTTCCCTGACGGCTGGAGACCACCAGGGCGTGGATGCCATCGCCCAGCTTGGCCGAGTGCGACACCGTCCCCGAGATGCGGACCGTCATGTCGGAGGGTGCCGTCCACCGGCGGATCGCCGCATGGCGGCCGTCCACACCCGGATGGCCGCCCGTTCGGGTCAACGAGGCGTAGGCTGCGGGGGCCATCGCCGGGAACTTCTCGGCATCCTGCCAACGCCCGTCACGGAAGACCTGGAACGGACGGAACTCGTCGACGCGGTTGGACGCCGAATTGAAGTGCCCGCGGCCATACTGCCACGCGGAAGCCGGGCTGACGGGCGTCTCATCGGAGCCTTGGCCGTTCACGAAGCGCATCGCCGCATCGAGTTCCCCTCGGGCGGGCGGGCGTTGGTAGGCGACGTCGTAAAGTCGTCGGATCCGATCCGCCCCGGATCGGGAGGCGATGTCCGGTCGACTGACCAGGGCCCGTGCCTGTTCCGCCACCACCGGGCTGTTGAGCCAGAAGAGCGCCTGCTGCGGCACGCTGGTCTGGAAGCGGCCCGGGGAGGTGGCATCCGGGCTGGCGA
>CAIYXO010000957.1 GCA_903930165.1 uncultured Verrucomicrobiota bacterium
AAGTCCGGACATCGGCTGATGGTGGACAGCCGTTGGACGTTGTTGCGGGACGGGGAGGGCCATCCGAAGTCGATCCTGACGATCGACACGGACGTGACGGAGAGGAAGAAGCTGGAGCAGCAGTTCCTGAGGGCGCAGCGGATGGAGAGCATCGGGACGCTGGCCGGGGGCATCGCGCACGACCTGAACAACGTGCTCGCCCCGATCCTGATGTCGATCGAGCTGCTGCGGCTGGAACTGGAAGGAAAGGAACGGACGGAGATCCTGGACACCATCGAATCCAGCGCGCGCCGCGGGGCGGAGATGGTGGGGCAGGTGCTTTCCTTCGCGCGCGGCGTGGAAGGACGCCGGCTGTCGGTGCAGGTGAAGCACCTGGTCCGGGACGTCGCCAAGATCGCCTCGGAGACCTTTCCGCGGAGCATCGAGATCCGCACCGAGATCCCGTCGAACCTGCCGCCGGTCCTGGGGGATCCGACGCAGATCCACCAGGTGCTGTTGAACCTGAGCGTGAACGCGCGGGACGCGATGCCGCGGGGCGGGACCCTGACCTTCTCGGCACAGAACCTGATGCTGGACGACCAGTATGCGGGGCTCAGTCCGGAGGCCCGGCCGGGCCGGCATGTGATGATCCAGGTGGAGGACACCGGCACGGGCATCGCACCGGAGATCCTGGAGAAGATCTTCGATCCCTTCTTCACCACCAAGGAGCCGGGGAAGGGCACCGGACTCGGGCTCTCCACCTCGCTGGCGATCGTCCGCAGCCACGGCGGATTCATCCGTGCGTACAGCGAGCCGGGCACCGGGAGCCGGTTCCGGGTCTACCTGCCGGCGACCGAGTCCGCATTGGAGCCGGTTGCGGCGGCGGACGTGGTGCTTCCCCGCGGCGACGGCGAGGTGGTGCTGGTGGTCGACGACGAGGCCTCGGTACGGCACATCACGCGCCAGACGCTGGAGGCCTTCGGATACCGCGTGATCCTGGCCGGGGACGGCGCGGAGGCCCTGGCGGTGTACGCCTCGCGGCGGACGGAGATCGCGCTCGTCCTGACCGACATGATGATGCCGGTGATGGATGGGCCGGCGACCATCCGGGTCCTGACCAAGATGGATCCGTCCGTGCGGATCATCGCGGCCAGCGGCCTGAACGCGAACGGGTCAATGACGCGGGTGGCCAACTCCGGAGTCCGGCATTTCCTTCCCAAGCCCTACACGGCGGAGACGCTGCTGCGCACGGTGAGGGAGGTTCTCGACGCCCCGGTGGTGTCGTGATCCGGGATTGTGTGGGTTCGGTCGCGCTTGCGTTCGCGGCCTGTTCACCGGAAGTTTGTTCCTCTTAACCGCTTCACGAACATGCCCGTCAAAGTCCGCATCCCCACGCCGCTCCGCAAGCTCACCAACGACCAGGAACTCGTCGAGGTGGGTCCCGGGACCGTCGGCGGCGCCATCGCCGAACTCCAGCGCCAGTTCCCCGGAATCGCCGAGCGCCTGATCGACGAGAAGGGCGAGGTCCGCCGCTTCGTGAACGTGTACGTGAACGAGGAGGACATCCGCTTCCTCGACAACCAGGCCACGCCGCTCAAGGACGGCGACGAGATCAGCATCATCCCGGCGATCGCCGGGGGTTGAGTCCGCGGTTTCCTTGTCCGCCGAATCCCCTCCAACGAATCCCATGGCCGCCAAATCCCCGAAGCGCCCCGCCGCCCCGAAACCCGCCAAGTCGAAAGCCCCGACGACGAAGCCCCCGTCGAAGTCGACCGCCCGTTTCTGGCTCACCTATCCGCCCCAGCGGATCAAGGCGCCGGTCATCTGGCAGCTCGGCCATCTGTTCAAGCTGGTCACCAGCATCCGTCAGGCGAGCGTCACCGACGTGGTCGGCATCGTCTGCCTCGAGGTCGAGGGCGACGCCACCGAGATCACAGCCGGCGTGAAGTGGCTCAAGAAGCAGGGCGTGAGCGTGGAGCCCGTGGAGCTCAGCGCGGTCGAGTCCTGACCGGTCCACGCCGGTTCCGCCGATGCGCCCCCGGGATTCCCGGGGGCGTTTCCATGCGGGTGGGACGTGGGGGACTGCATAGTTTTCCTGAGATTGGGCTTGTTCCCGGAAATCCATTCTGGCCTTTGAGGGCATGACGCCCCGTTGCCGCCATCTCCTCCTCGGTGCAGCCCTGCTCCCGCTGCTTCCCGCCTCCGCCAGCGTTTTCGTCGGCTTCGAAGGCCTTTCGATGGCCCCGGCGTTGAATGCGAGCGCAACCCTGTTCGAGGCCAATGGCAACAGCCAGGTCCTCGGGGGGGTGACCTGGGACACCCGGATCCGGGTGACCGGCCGTGGGAACCGCACCGGCGGCGACCTCTCGAACCCGCTGAGCGGCATCCCGCATGGTGGGGACTTCTTCATCACCAACGAGGCCTATCCGGATGCCGGCAACGGCATCACCCTGCAGACGACGCAGCTGCTGGAAGGCGCCTGGTTCAGCCAGGTGGAGTACTACGGGTTCGGGAATCCCGCGATGACGATCACCATCCAGGCGCTCGGCGCGGGCGGGATCGACGTGTTGGGCTCGGCCTCGGTGACCCTTCCCGCGAACACCGGCTCGACGCCGCTCCCGATGGAGTTCCTCGACACCAGTGCATTCTCCGCGTTCACCGGGATCACCGGGTACCGGATCAACCAGAATCCCCTCGACGCCGGCAGCCGCTATTGGAGCGCCGACGACTTCCAGTTCGCCGCGGTTCCCGAGCCGCAGTCGGTGGGAATCGCCGCGGTCTCGCTGGCCGCCGTCGCCGTGATGGCCCGCCGCCGTCGTTCCTGAGCCGACAGCCCTTCGGAAGGGACCCGCACGCCAGGCCGCCAAGCCGCGGTGAAGCTTCAGGGGTATGGAGTCCCGGCTTCAGCCGGTCGGGGTCTCCGGCGCTGCCGAATGGGTTGAACTCCGCCGCTTGTGGGCACGCGGCCAACAATGGCTGACACGGCAGGCATCCGCAGCCGGCCGGCCATGCCTCGGCATTCCTCGAGTGTCGTAGGCTGCGTCCCCTGAAGCGGCGCTTTCCCCGAAGTGGCCCGCCCAAGAGGCGAGGTTGGCCGAACCGGTTTCCGCTACGGTCACCGGCACGACCTTCGGGTCACTTCCGCCGCGCTTCGACCCGTTCGTAGTTGAAGGGACCGACCCAGCGGGTGTTGAAGCGTTCGTGGAGGGCGTCGCTCGGGAACGCCGGCCGCTTCTCCACCCCGTGGAGCTGGTCGTCCATGCCATGCCACGGCAGCGGTTCGATCCGGTCGCCCGCCGCGACGTGGTAGTCGGCGTCCTTGTCCCATCCGACCGTCCACAGGAAGTAGCGCCGCTCCGTTCCGGGCGCGGGCGGAGGCGCGGAGGACGCCTCGAATTCCACGGTCAGTTCGTCGCCGCCGGTCAGCGTCACGACCCCGGAATCCTCCCGCGCGACGAGATCGTCCACCGCCCCATGCCGGGTGGCCCAGCCGCTCGGCGTCCTCCGCCAGGGCGGGCGGCTCCGCACGGCATCGTAGACCGGCGTCAGCGGTTCGGTGTCGGGCAGCGGGGCGAAATCCGAGTAGCCGCGCCAATGCAGGTCGGTGCGGACCGGGCGGGTTTCCGACACCGCGGCGGGCCGGTTCTCGCGGAACAGCGCGACGCGGTCCCAGTGGATCTCGAAGGCGTAGCCGAGACGGAGACGCCTCGTCCCGGCGGGAAGGACCCCGCCGAGCGGCACGAGGATCGTCTTGGTCTTGCCCGCAGGGGCTCCGACGGTGACGGGAACCTTCGTCCAGGTTCCGTCCGCGGTCTCGGCTTCCAGGACGGGGAAGGGGAAGGGGAGTTCGGGGTCGTGGCTGCCGGCGATGTTGGCCATGCCGCCGCCGAACCGCAGCCAGCCGGTGAGGGCGAGGGTGAGCCCTTCGCCCTGCGGAATCGGACCGAAGTCGAGCACCACGGACTCCGGCTCCGCCAATCCCCGCAGCTGCGCCCGACGCGTCGTCGGCGAATGCAGGGTGCCGTCGTGCTCCGCGAGCGCGGACGTCCGGTCGTTGCCGGCGGCATCGCGAGCGGCGAGGAGCGGCACGCGGCCGCCGAGCCAGCGGAGCGTGTGCCGGGGGAACGGCCGGCCCGGGACCAGCTTGCTCGTCGAGTGGGCCTCGTGGCCCGCCGGGACGTCCGTCCAGCCCAGCTTCACCTCGTCGAGGTAGAGCACCTCGCGCAGTTCCTCGGTGATCTGCACCACGTGGCGGCCGTCGCGCGGCACGAACTCGCGGGGGCCTCCGAGAGCCACCCATTCGTGGGGATCCGCCTCGATGTTCCGCCCGGGCATCATCGGCAGCCCGACCGGCGCGGCGCTCAGGATGTCGGTGACGAAGCGGAAGCGGGTTCCGTCCCACGTGTAGAGGTAGGGGCAGGAGCCGGTGGGGTTCTTGGGCTCGATCAGGTCGACCACCTGGCGGGGATCGGCGGTGACGCCGAACAGCGGCTGGGTGTCCGCCCAACGGGCCACGACCGTCTCGATGTCCTTGTGGCGTCCGACGCCGATCTCCACGGGCTTGCGCTGCACGGTGCGGAGGGCGCGCCAGCCGCCGGCGTTGAGCTCGAGCCGGAGGCCGATGCCGCTGAAGTTGGAGCGGTTGCCGATGGGGCGGAACTTGACCAGACCGTTGGCGTTGGCGCCGTCGTTGCGCAGGAACCTCAGCCCTACCCCCGCCACGTCGAGCACGGCGTCGATGTCCCCGTCCTGGTCGAAGTCGGCGAAGGCCGCGTGGTCCACCTTCGAGGCGGCGAGCGAAGAGAGGCCGAGGTCCCGGGTCATCTCGCGGAAGCCCCGGCGGCCGCGGTTGCGCCAGACGCGAAATCCGTCTTCCCCCCAGGCGACGAGGTCCAGCCAGCCGTCGTTGTCGAGGTCGATGGCGCGGAGGCTGCGGATGCGGTTGCCCCGAGCCGGGAGGCGGCGCGGCTCCTTCAATCCGGAATGGTACACGGAGAGGAAGGTCGGCGTGGCCAGGACCACGTCGGTCCGGAGGTCGTTGTTGAAGTCGCCGGTGGCGAGCGCCGTGGCGGCCGGCCAGTCGGCGGGCTGGTTCGTGGAGACCAGGCCGTCCCGCCGGCGGTTGGTCAGCACCCGCGGCGGCGCTCCGGCACGGGTCAACAGCACGTCGGGAAGGTCGTCGTTGTTCCAGTCGTCCACGGTCACGCCGGTGACGCCGGTGACGCCCCATCCGTCGTCCGCGGCGTCGCGCCGTTCGCGCAGGATCGCGGTGCCGAGGTTGGTGAAGGCGCGCATCCGGCCGCCGGGGGCCAATGCCAGCAGCCCGAGCTTGCCCGTGAAGTCGAGGTCCGCGAGGACGGCGGCGTCGGCCTTCAGGGAGCGGATGCCACCGAGGGCCGTCCCGTCGGTGATGAACCCGTTGGTGGCGAACTTCAGCACCTGCGAACCCTCGGTGCCCACGAGGATCGCGTCGTCGTAGCGGTCGTTGTTCAGGTCGCCCACCGCGATGTCCCGGACCGTCCCGATCGCGGTCGGGACGGGTTCGCCCCTGGCGGCGAAGACGGCGTTGGAGTTCCACAGCAGCCGCATCCCTCCGCGGGAGTCGACCAGGAGGAGGTCGTTCCATCCCCGGCGGTTGAGGTCGAAGAGGCCGAACGGACCATGGAGCGTCGCGGCTTCGGATCCGAAGGCGCGGGCGGTGTCGTCGGCGTACCCCATCGGCACCGGATCCGCCTCGGGCTGCTCGAGGGCGAAGGGCGCGAGGATCTCGGTGTGCTTGCACTTCTCGAACAGCGAGGGGTTGTCGGCGGCCTGCATGCGTCCGGCGGTCGCCTTCTGGTGCAGTGCCAGTTCCGCCGCGGCGTCCTCGCGGGCGCCCTGGCGCAGATACATCTGGGCCAGCTGGTAGTGCGCGGACGGATGGTCCTTGTCGAACTCGAGCACCTCGACGAACTGCTCGGCGGCGTCCGCCGGGCGGTTCCAGCCGGCGTAGGCGAGGCCGAGCTGGAAGGACACGGGGTTCTGGGTGCGGTCGGCCTGCTTCGCCTCGGTGAGGAACTGGACGGCGTTGGAGTACGCGCCAAGGCGGAGGTGGGCGCAGCCGGCGAGGTAGTTGGCGGCGCCGTTGCCGGGCTCCATCTGCAGGACCGCTCCGGCATGGACCAGGGCCTGCGCCGGCTGGTTGGCGAGCAGGAAGGTGTTGGCGAGGTTGAGGTGGACGTCCGGGTTCGCCGGGTTCATGGCCAGGGCGGCCTGGAAGGAACCGGCGGCGCGGGGCAGCTCGCCGGCGGCATGGAAGCCGCGCCCGGCGTTCATGTGCGCCGCGAACTCGCCGTCGTCGTTCGAGTGCCGGTGCATCCACCAGGCCGCGGCGGCGATGCCGCCGATGAAGACGGCGACGGCGACGACCAGTCCGGGGGCAAGCCAACGTTTCGGGGATCCGCTCATGGCAACGGGATCATCCTACCGCAAATCCGGGAAAAGGAACGCCCAAGCGGACGCCAAGGTCACACTCCGGCGGCAGTTGTCATCGCGCTCCTTCCAGCCGACCCTCCGCCGGTCCATGAAACATCCGCCGCTCGTCGAGACCCATCTCGTCGGACCGGAGACGGTCGAATCCGTCCTCCGGGCGGCGGAGTGTCCCGCGATGGAGCCGCACCGCATCGCGCACGTGGGTGTGGCGGACGCCGCGGATCCCTACGCCATGGTGCGGACCGACCTGCCGGGTGGCTATTTCCTGGCGTGTTTCGGCGGAGAAGGCCGGATCCTCCTCGATGGGCGGTGGCAGCGTTGTCGGGCGGGACAGGCCTGCCTGGCCCCGGCCCATGTCCTGCATGCGTTCCATGCGGTCCCGGGCCGACGCTGGCAGTTCGCCTGGGTACGCTACGACGAGGGGGCGGGGCTCGGTCCGCTCGGTGCCGCGAGTGCGCCGGTGCTGGCCGGGTTCCACAGCGCGGCCTTCCGCTTCGCGGTCGAGGGACTCATCGCCGAGCAGTCGGGATCGGCGTCGCCCGCGGCTCTCCACCATTGGCTCGAGCTGGTGCAGGGCTATGTGGCCCGCTTCGCCCAGCCTTGGCACGTGGAGGACCGGTTGACCCGCCTCTGGGAGGCGGTGGCCGCGGAGCCGGGACATCCGTGGACCCTCACCGAACTCGCCCGCAGGGCCCATTGCAGCGGGGAACACCTGCGCCGGCTCTGCCGTCGCCAGCTCGGCCGGTCTCCGATGCAGCATGTCACCCACCTCCGGATACGGCACGGGGCCGACCTGCTGACGGAGACCGACCACAAGCTGGAGGTCATCGCCGACCTGGTCGGCTATGCCAATCCGTTCGTCTTCTCCAACACCTTCAAACGCTGGACCGGCTGGCGGCCCAGTGACTACCGGGCGAAGCAACGTCGCCCCGGGAAAAAAAACGCGGGCCCGGATACCAAGGGATAGCACTATCCGAACCCGCGGTCCGGCCACTCGGACGGACAAAATCTTGAAGCTACCCACGGAATGGATCGGCGGACCGGGACGGTTCTTGAGTGGCATTCGTGCCCTAGGGTGAAGGCTGGAACCGGGAACCGAGCTTTCGCCGGCACCCGCCGGCAAGTGGGATTGATTCCGCGGCCTGGAAAAACGAGTTTCCCGATGTCCGGTAACCCGGCCGACGGCCAGATAACCGTGGAACGTGTGAGCACTGACCACCAACTCCTTCGGGCCTATGTGGATGGGCGTGACGAGACGGCCTTCGCCGAGCTGGTCCGGCGTCATGCCGGCGTCGTGTACGCCTCGGCCATGCGCCAGACCTGTGATCCGTCCAAGGCCGAGGACGTGGTCCAGGCGGTGTTCATCCTCCTGTCCCGCAAGGGAGGGTCGTTGTCCGAGTCGGTGCCGCTCGGCGCCTGGCTCTTCCGTGCGGCCAGTTATGCCGCCAAGGACCTCATGAAGGCCGAGCGCCGACGCGTGCAGCGGGACCAGATCGCCTATTCCATGAACCCCATCGACAAGACGCCCCCCGCCGCCCGTGGCGACGAGGATCTCTGGGAACGGATCTCCCCGGTGCTGGACGACTGCCTTTCGCGGATGCCTGAATCCGACCGCCGGGCGATCCTCCTCCGGTTCTTCGAGGAGAAGTCGCTCGCGGAGGTCGGATCCGCACTCGGGATCGCCGAGGACGCGGCACGAAAGCGGGTCTCACGCGCGATCGCGCGGCTCCGGGAACTGCTCTCACGACGGGGTGCGGAAATCGGCGAGGCCGACCTGGCACCGGTTCTCGGCCGGGCCGCTGCCTTCGCGCCGGCCGGGCTCGCCGCCGCCACCGTCGCCGCGGTGCTCGGCTCCACGCCCAAGGCTTCCGCCGCCGCGCTGAGCGTCACCGTCGGACGCCAGCTCGCCTGGGCCCAATGGCGCTGGTGGGTGGCCGCCGGCTCCGTCGCCGTGGTCGGGGGAACCACCGCCCATCTCGCCACCCGGGACTCCACCCCCTCCGCCGTGGTCCGGTCCGCCGCGGATTCCGACGACTATTCCGTCGCCGGTTTCCCGAAGGCCGCCGAGGTGCACGACTTCATCCAGGAACTCCAGGCCAGGACTTCCGTCCGCGACGCCGTCGGCGTGGCCCGCCTGATCGAGTTCCCGGTCCGGGTCAACCGTTCCGGCCAGCCGACCCAGATCGGCGACGCCGTGGAGTTCGCGGCCGCATTCGACACGCTTTTTCCCCAGTCGGTCGCCGGAATGGTCCTCAAATGTCCCCGCTCGCGCCTGTTCGCCAGCCGCCAGGGGGTCATGATCGGAACCGGCGAGGTCTGGATCGCCCCGCGTGAGGCGGCGGACGGCAGGGCCGTTCCGCGAATCATCGCCATCAACATCGAATGATCCGTCTGTCGGATGCATGACCCTTCCCGTCGGCCATGACGGGAACCGGTCGGGCAGGGTGGAAGACGCTTCGCGTCCCTTCCGCCCCCGCCGTCCCATGCCTCCGTCCGCCGGGTCCTCCGTCGCCATCCGGGGTGGCTTCACCCTGGTCGAACTGCTCGTGATCCTCGCCATCACCGGAATCCTCGCAGGACTGCTGCTGCCCGCCCTCGCCGGCGCCCGGCGACGCGCGGACTCGGCAAGGTGCGGCCAGAACCTGCGGCAGATCGGTCTCGGGATGCGCCTCTACGCCGACATGGATTCCGCAGGCCGCCTGCCGGGCGACGACCGTCCTCCTCCCCGCCCCATCGGCCTCGATCCCGGGCCCGCGTGGATCTTCAACCTGACCAACGCCGTGGGAACGGTGGACCAGATCCGCATCTGCCCTTCCGACGGCCTCCGCTCGTGGATCCGGACCAACTTCGCCTGCAGCTACGTGCTCAACGAATACACGTCCACCGACCGTCGCACGCAGCCTGGCTCGGCCCGCATCATCGATCCGGACGGCGGGACGGTGGGTGTCTCCACCACGCAGCGGCGCCTGGACCTGTTGCCGCAGCCGACCCGGACCATCCTGGTCTTCGAGGCCTCGGAGCTGGGGCAACGCATCGGCGATTCGAAGACCCATCCCGACACCTGGTTCCTGGGCTGGAGCAACGTGGTCGCCGACATCGATCCCTACCGGCACGGGCGTTCGGCCAACTACCTCTATGCCGACGGTCATGTGGAGGCGATCCCGGCCGCGGCGGTGAAGACCCGGGTCGAACGCGGCGACAATCCGGCCGTGCCTCCGGGCCTATGAACCGACCCCGACACGCCCCTGCCGGCCGCCTTGCCCGGCATCGCGGCCGGCTCCAGAGGATCGGGATGGTGCTCGCCGGTTTCCTGGCGGCCGCCCGGGCCGACGAGGTCCGGCCCTGGGACGTCGGGATTCTTTCCGGTCTGGTGAGCCCATTCTCGGTCCGCGGCTGGGGGACCGAGGTGACCACCAACGGCAGCCCCTACGACCAGGGTCAGGTGGTCAGTTCGCCCTCCATCGTGGCGGGATGGATCCAGACCGCCGGTCTCGTGCCCCGCTACGGTCTCGCCGTTTCCCTCGAGGCGGCCGCGTTGCCGGAGGTCACCGCCTTCTCCCAGTGGACCAACATCCCCATGTCGGAGGTCACCGGGCTCGCCTCCAGCCTGCCCAACAACAACCTGACCCTGCGGGCGGCGAGCGGCGAGGTCCTCGACCGCTTCCGGCTCTGCGCCCAGGCCATCGGGATCGCCTGCGGCGAGTTCCACACGCTGATGCTTCGGCGGGACGGGACGGTGACGGCCTCGGGATGGAACATCGTGGGCCAGGCCGAGGTTCCGGAAGCGGCGACCAACGTGGTTGCGATCGCCTGTGGACTCGACCACAGCCTGGCGCTCCGGGCCGACGGCACCGCCCTCGGCTGGGGCCGGTTCATCTGGCGCAACCAACCCACCTCGGATTCGTTGGTGCCGCCGCCCGGCGAGAACCGGGACTTCGTGGCGGTCGCCGGCGGCGTGGCCCACGCCATGTTCCTGCGCCGTGACGGCCGGGTGCTCATGACCGGCCGGGAGGTCGCCTCCCGCTACGCCGTGCCGGGATCGCTGACCAACGCCGTCTCCATCGCCTCCGGCGCCTACCATTGCATCGCGCTGACCTCGGATCACCGCACGGTCGAATGGGGCTACGAACTCGATGACGAAGGCCTTTCTCCCCAGCTCGACCTCGACGAATGGCCGCGCGTCCTGCCCCAACCGGACGTGGTCGCGGTGGCCGCCGGGGGCTTCTTCTCCATGGCGCTGCGCCGGGACGGAACGGTCGCGGTCTGGGGAGAGGAGGACGAGGACTTCGAGGTGCTGAAGGTTCCCGATTCCGCGACCAATGTCGTGGCCATCGCGGCCGGAACCTACCATGCCATGGCATTGAGGGCGGACGGCACCGTGGTGTCCTGGGGTGCCCCCGGTGTCTCCGACGTCCCTCCCGACCTGCAACGGGTCGTGGCCATCGCGGCGGGCGGCTACCACAACCAGGTGTTGATCCAGAACCAGGAGGTCCTCGCGTGGCCGCGAGTCGAGGGCGGCCGTTTCCGCGCCGAACTCAACCTTCCTGCCGGAATGCGCTTCCGCCTGGAGTCGGCGGGTCCGGACGGACGTTGGATCCCAGGGGCACCCGGCGTCGCCCGTCCCGGCAACCTCACTGTCGATGTCCCGATCACCGGCACGGAGTCCCGCATCTTCCGCGCCGTGCCGCTCATCCGCTGAGCCGCTCCCTTTCACCTCCCGCGGCGCTTCGCCGTTTCGCCGATTTCCGCATTTCACTTTTGAACACAAAGTGAATTTCCCGACTCCGTGAGACCTGATGGCTTGTCATGACAGCTACCTTGTGTCACAAGGTACCCGGTTCGCGGGTTTCCTCCGGATAGGGAGGCGGCGGTTTCGGGCGGGAACGGGTGCCGGGAGATGTGACGTGGACGACTTCTTCAACAACTGGGTGGTGCAGGTGCGCAAGGGCGTGCTGGAGCATCGGATCCTGCAGGCGTTGGCCGAGCGGGAACGCTACGGCTATGAGCTGGTCCGGGAAATGGCTTCGCAGCCCGGCTTGGGATTGGGCGAAGGGACGCTCTATCCGCTCATGTCGCGGCTCCGGCTCAACGGACTGGTCGCCTCCCGGTTGGAGGAGTCCAGCGCCGGTCCCGCCCGTAAGTACTACAGCCTGACTCCCGAGGGCCGACGGACCCTTGCGGCGATGGATGCTTTCCTGTCGGAAATGAACCGGACGGGTTCCCCGTCCCGCAGCGGAGGTGGACGATGATCGAATGGACCCAGCCGGCGCGTGCCCTGTCCCAGCGGCTTCTCGAGTCCCAACGGCAACGTTATGCGGCCCAGGGCGCGGATGCGTCCGAGGTCGTCGCGGACCTCCAGGCGCACCTGGACGAGGAGATCCGACGCCTCGGCCTGCACGTCGTCACCGAGGAGGACGTCCGGCGCATCCTCGCGGCGATCGATCCGGAACTGATCCAGACGTCGACCGCGCCGACTGGACCGTCCGGTCCGCCCGAACCGCCGCGGACGCCGTCGACCCGGTCCCCGGCTCCGGTGCCCAGGTCCGACGCCGCCCCCGCGCCGGCCGGGCCGCCGGGGCGCCTCGCCTCTTTCCTCTACGCCGTCTTCGGGATCCTCCTGCCGCTGGCCACCCTGCTCTTCGAGGTGCGCGAACGCCTCTGTGCCGCGGAGATCTTCGATCCGATCCCGACCTGGTTCCATCTCGGAGCCATCCTCCTCGTCCCCTTGGCGGTGCTCGTGGGGCTCATCCGGTTCCATGGACCCGATCCCGTGCCGTCGGCATGGCAGGGGTGGCTGGTCGCCCTCGCGACCGGCGTGGCCGCACACTACGCCCTGATCCTGTTGCCGCTCTCCCCGGCATTCCTGGTCGGCATCGTCTACTTCGGCATCGGGCTGCTGCCGCTGGCCCCGCTGATCGGCTGGATCCTCCTGCTCTTCCTGGGTCGCCGGTTGCACCGTGCGGAAACCGCAGCGGGCCTGAAGCCCCGCCGCACCTGGCCCCTCGCCGTGGGAGCGTTCCTCGCCCTTTGGTTGGCGATGGTTCCCGAGACCCTGACCCTCTACTGGGCCCATGCGGTCGCCCAGGAAGCGGAGCCGCAGGCCGGCCTTCCCCTCCGGATGCTGCGGAGGTTCGGCTCCGAGTCGGTCCTCCTCCGGGCCTGCTACGGGACCGGGGCCAGCGTCCAACGCGCCCTCGGCCTGCCCCAGGTCTCCGAGGCGGACGCCCGTTCTGTGTACTTCCGGACGACCGGTCGCGCCTTCAACGAGGTGCGTCCGCCGTTGAGCCCGATCAAGGGATCCGGTCGGTGGCTGTTCCGGGAGCTGGAATGGGACTCGGACCTCGGCGGCGAGGCGGTCGGCGGACTCGTGACGGGGCTCTCCCTCATGACCTCGCGCCTGGACGCCATGGCCCACGCGGGAGACGGCTGGAGCTACACCGAATGGACGTTCGAGTTCCGCAACGACCACGAGTCCAGCCAACGCGAGGCGCGGGCGATCCTCCAGCTTCCCTCCGGAGGCGTCGTTTCCCGCGTCACCCTCTGGATCGATGGCGAGGAACGGGAGGCGGCGTTCGGCGGGCGATCCCAGGTCCGGGCGGCCTACCGGGAAGTGGCCGTGGCGAAGCGTCGCGACCCGATCCTGGTGACCACCGCCGGCGCCGACCGGGTCCTGATGCAGTGCTTCCCCGTTCCACCGAACGGCGGAGTCATGCGGGTCCGTGTCGGGATCACCGCCCCACTGGAGGCGCTCGGCGTCGACGACGTCGCCTTCCTTTGGCCCCGCATCGCCGACCGCAACTTCGCCATCCGCGACAGCCTCCGCCACCACGCGTGGCTCGAGGTGCCGGACGGTGCGCCGAAGGCGTCGCCCGAATGGATCCGCGACGCGGAACGTCCGCAATCGCTGCACGCCACGGCTCCGCAATCCGGCTTCGAGCAGCGGTTCCGTCCGATCCGCCTCGGACGCGATCCCAGGTCCAGCGGAGCCTGGGTCGGGGACGACCGGTCGTCCGAACCCTCCTGGATCCGATCCACCCTCGAAGAAAACCGTCTCGCCGAGGGCGGACGGATCGCCGTGGTCGTGGACGGTGGACTTCGCGCGCGGCCGCTCGTGGAGCCCCTCATCCGCGCGCTGCGCAGGGCGGACGTGAAGGGCACCACCGGCCGCTTCGCCCTGTGGTTCGCCCGCGACGGGGCGCGGCGATGGCCCGGGAAGTCCCAACCGGCCTCCTCCGCCGAACTGGCGGACGCGTTGGAGGCGTGGTCCGAGGGGTTCGACGGCGGCCACGATCCCTTCCCGGCGCTTCAGGAGGCCTGGGACTGGGCTGCCGCGGAACCCGCCGGGGCGGTGTTGTGGGTCCATGGCGTCCAACCGCTCGCCTTTCCCGATTCCGAAGGGATCGTGCAGCGCCTCAACCGCTCCTCGGGTCGTGGGTCCGTCCTCGTCGACATCACCGACGTGGCCGCGCCGGATCGGGCGACCGAAGGCCTGCCCGAGTCGCCGCTGTGGCGCCGCATGCCCCGGGTGGAATCCCTTGAGGACGACCTCGTGCGTCTTCTCGGGGAGGTCTCCGCGAGGCGTCCGGTCCGGGTCTGGAACCGCGTCCGTACGACCTCCGATCCCGGATCCGTCTCCGATGCCGGGCCCGCATCCCGTCATCTGGTCCGGCTTTGGGCCCGCGACGCCGTGACCCGACTGCTCGAGGAACGGAAGCGGGACGAGGCCGTCGCCCTCGCCGCGAAGTGGCAGTTGGTCACCCCGGTTTCGGGTGCGGTGGTGCTCGAGACGAAGGAGCAGTACGACCGACACGGACTCGCCGCCGTCGACCCGGCCACCGCCCCCGGAGTCGTGCCGGAGCCGGAGACATGGGCGTTGCTGCTGGCCGGTGCGACCTTGGTCCTCTGGCAGGCCGGCCGACGCCGGCGGAAAGGCTGAATGGCCCCGGTCGAACCTTTTGCCAGGACCTCCTCCGCCGGCCGAGGCCAACGGCTGCTGCTGACGTTCGTCCTCGCCGGACTGGTGGCTCCGGCGTTGCTGGAAGCCGGCTACCACGGCGCCTTCGGGCTCTCCGATGCGGAGGGAAGGCAGATCGGGTTCAACCACCCCATCCTTCTATCGCACCTTCCC
>CAIYXO010000958.1 GCA_903930165.1 uncultured Verrucomicrobiota bacterium
CGCCGCTCCCGGCTTGGGGGCGTCGTACCGGGAGTAGAAGAATCCCGAACCGTCCTTGAGCCACGCGATGCCGCTGAACTTCACCCATTCGATCCGGTCCGGAAGCTCCTTGCCGCTGGCGACGTCCCGCACCCGGATCTCCTGCCAGTCGCTGCCGCTCTTCGACACCTGGTAGGCCACCATCCGGCCGTCGTCGGACGGGTTGGGCGCCCCCATCGAGACCGTGCCGTCCGGACTGAAGGTGTTCGGGTCCACGAGCAGCACGGGCTCGGCATCGAGGTTGGACGCTGTGAACCAGACGTTCTGGTTCTGCAGGCCGTTGTTGCGGCTGAAGAAATACCGGTCCCCGGCGCGATAGGGCGCGCTGTACCGCTCGAAGTTGAAAAGCGCGGTCATCCGGTCGCGGATCGGCTTCCGCTGCGGGATCTGGTCAAGGTAGCCGAAGGTGACCGCGTTCTGGGAGGTCACCCAGCCTTTGGTCTCCGCGGAGTTGTCGTCCTCCAGCCATCGGTACGGATCGGGCACCGGGGTCCCGTGGTAGGTGTCGACGGTGTCCGACTTGCGGGTGGCCGGATAGACGGTCTGGGCATGTGTGCCGGTCATGGAAAGCAGGACGGCGAGGGAGAGGATGCGGATCATGGTCGCGGTTCCGGGCACCGGGAGGCATCCCCGGCGCCAAGGGCTGCGGAAATCAACCACGCCCCCGTCGATGGGCGACAAGGAAAAAGCCGGCGGGCCGGATGATGCTGCCGGGTTTGGAGGCGGCCGGAAGACCGGTTCCGGCGCGCTGCTCACCGGGGCGCGCATCGGACCCATTCGAAGGGGTTCCCGTGCAGACCAACCGCCATATCCCCGGCGGACCACGCAGGCGAGTCCGGAAGGCGGACTTCTCCGAGGTCGAGGTAGGGATCGACGACGCGCCAATGGAGCAGTCAGAAACGAGAAAGGGGGGCGACCCTCCCCGGGCCGCCCCCCGACTTCAGCGGCCGGCACCTCCTTGTTGGCGCCGACCCAAGCCGACTCCCGCTGCCTCCAAACCCCACTCTCCCCACTCACCTCACATGGCAGCGAAGCCGCCCCCATGAAGCAGCCTGGATGCCAGTGTCAGGAATTGGATGCCACTTGTCGTAACGCACTGACTACAGGCTGCTTGCCATTCCACCGCAGAACTGCAAACCGGCTCCACTTGGGAGCCGGGGCCGGAGAAGTCAGGGACGGCGGACCTCAAGACTCCAGTCCGGGCCGGAACGGATGCCATGGGTGCGGGCGAAGTCTCCCTGATTGAGGGCCACCGCCAGCTCGAGAAGGCTGTTGATGAAGAGCAATGGCTGGCCCTCGGGAACGTTGCCGAAGCTTTCGGCGAACGGGACGACGCCGGACCACACCACACGGTCCTTCTCCAGGATCCGGACTTCGAAACGTTCGCCGACGCGAGGACCGAGCCGGGAGTGGACCGCCTTGCCGATGTTGCTCCAGACGTTGCCGTAGTTGGGGTCGAGCACCGGGATGTTCCCGCGGGCGACGCCGTCCCGGAACTCGGGCTTCTGATAGGGCAGTTCCACCACGCCGTTCGTGGCCAAGGGACCGACGTCCGCCATGCGGAGCCGGCCTGCAGCCAAACGTGCGGCCACATAGGCGAACAGGTCACGGCCATGGAAGGTATAGCTCTCCTCGCTGCCCCGGAGACGCTGCTTTGCGATGTCGATCACACGCAACTCTGCGACACCCAGCGACTCGGCCACGAAGGTCAAAGTGCCGTTGTCCGGGGTGACGAACCGGTGGCCGCTGCGGGTGCGCAGCACCACGGCACGGCGCTCGGTGCCGACACCGGGATCGCAGACGCTCACGAACACCGTGTTGGACGGCCAATACCGCGCCGTCTGCTTCAGGCGGTAGGCGGCCTCCCAGATGTTGAACGGCGGTATCTCATGGGTGATGTCGAAGAGCGGGACCGCCGGATCCACGCCGAGGGCCACGCCCTTCATCGCGGACACGGCGCCGTCCTTGAGTCCGAAGTCAGACTGGAAGACGACGGCGGCGCGTTCCTTGGCGGAAGCACCGGACCCGGACGCGGCCAAGGCCAAGGCGAGGAACGCGATCCACGCATGGCGGAATAGGAAGATGGAAGGTCTCATTCGACGGAGGTTCGTGCGGTGTGGATGACGGGACCTGCGCACTCAGAGTCTCACCGGGATACCACGGCTCCTCAGGTGCTCCTTGGCCTCCCGCACCGTATGGGTTCCGAAGTGGAAGATGCTGGCCGCCAGGACGGCGTCGGCACGGCCTTCGAGGAGGACCTCGGCCAGGTGTTCCAGGCGTCCGGCCCCTCCGCTGGCCACCACCGGAACACCGACCGCCTCGGCGATGCGACGCGTGATGACGAGGTCGAAGCCGTTCTTCGTTCCGTCGGCATCGATGGAGTTCAGCACGATCTCCCCGGCCCCGAGCCGGCAGGCCCGCTCGGCCCATTCGACCGCCTCCATGCCGGTGGGCTTGCGGCCGCCGGCCACGAACACCTCCCAACGGTCCGGTCCCGTGCGCTTCGCGTCGACCGAGACCACGATGCACTGGCTGCCATACTTCTCCGCGCCTCTCCGGATCAGTTCCGGATCCTGCACCGCGCTCGAGTTGATGCTCACCTTGTCCGCCCCGGCCTTCAGCATCTGCCCCATGTCCTCCACCGAGCGGATCCCGCCACCGACGGTCAGCGGCATGAAGCACTGGTCCGCGGCGCGTTCGATGACGTCCACCATCGAAGCCCGGCCGTGGGCGCTCGCGGTGATGTCGAAGAAGACCATCTCGTCGGCGCCCTGCTCGTTGTAGCGCAGCGCGAGCTCGACCGGATCGCCCACGGAACGCAGTTCGCCGGCCTCGGCGCGTCCGAACTGGACGCCGCGGGTGACCTTGCCGTCGTGGACGTCAAGGCAGGGGATGACACGTCGGGCTAGCATGTGGGCGCAAAAAAGCCCGCCTGGGGCGGGCCGTGGCAACTCGGAAATGGAGGTCAGGCGAGGGAGATGACCCCGGCCTTGGCGTTGAAGATCCTGCGGTTCCCGTAGATCAGGGTGCTCAGGGAGTTGAGCGGGTCGGAGGCGCTGAAGACGTATCCGCTGTCCACGACCGCGGCGAGGAGATCCTTCCGGCTGAGGCTTTTCTTCTCCTTGAGGATCGCGATCACGGCATCCTTCAGCGAGACCGTGTTCGCGGCGCGCTTGCGGCGCCCGCGCGAGGCCTTCGGCGCCTTGGCGACGGCCTTGGGCGCCCTTCCCCGACGGCCCGCGGCCGGCTTGGCCCCTTCCGCAGCGGCAGGCGGCAGGACGCCCAACGCCTGGTTGATCTCGGCGAGACGGGATTCGAGTTCCACCTTCTCCTTCAGCAGTCCGTCGCGAAGGAGCACGAATGTCTTGAGCTTGTCCGACTTCATTCCAATGCGGTTCATATGAGATCGGTCGCAATACGACAAGCGCGTGTTCCCAGCCGATCCTGCGATGTCGCCTGGGGGAATCGTATCATACAGGCCGACGACGATCCAACCGGGTATAGCCGACGGCGTTCCCGACGGCTCATGAAGCCGGAATCCGCGAACGGAGACGGGAGCGTTTCCACTCGCACCTCCACGGCCCCCGTCCCCAGGCTTAGCCCCATGGCGCTGCATCTCCTGGTAACCGGCACGGGCACCGACGTCGGAAAGACGGTGTTCACCGCGCACCTGGTGCGATACGGGGTGCGCCGCGGCCTGCGTCTCTCCGTCTTCAAGCCGTTCTGCAGCGGAGGCCGGGAGGACGCCCGGATCCTCCGGGAGTCCGCGGGCGGAGCGTCCTCGCTCGACGTGGTGAACCCCTGGCACTTCAGGCCGCCGCTCGCCCCGGCCATCGCCGCAGCCGCGGCCGGACGCCGGATCCGGATCGAGGAGGTCGTGAAACATGTCCGGGAGCATGCGAAGGGCGCGGACCTGGTGGTTGTCGAAGGCGCCGGTGGATTGCTGAGTCCACTGGCCTCGGACGGCGACGCACCGGCCCTGATCCGCAGGCTCGGCGCCGTCGCGGTCGTCGTGGCCGTGGACCGTTTGGGCGTCCTCCACGAGGTGCGGGCCACGCTCTCGGCGCTGCCTTCCGCCGACGCCTCCACTGCCCGCCTCGTGCTGATGGACCCCGCGCGCCGCGACGTGTCCTGCCGCCACAACCGCGACTACCTGGAACGGCTCCTCGGTCCCGACCGCGTCTTCCGTTTCCCGCGATTGACCCCAAGTCTTCTCCGGGAGGGGGTCCACCCGAAGGCCGGCCGCGAGTTCGACCGCCTGCTTGCCGGACTCGGCTGAGGCGGAACCTGCGGAAGGGACGGCCACGCCCGGCGATGCGGAGGAGGCCGGTGGACGTCCCGTCGGACAGGGATTCGCCGGTCCTTGGGTCAGGGCGCATTCCCGGAGCCGCCTCCGGGGTTCGCGGCGCGGCGTCGGGAGGGAGGCCGGCCTTTGACCGCCCGGAAACGTCGGACGTGCGGTCGAACTCCCGGTTGCGCACGCCATGGACCGTTCGCTAGGTTCGTCGGACGACTTTATGACGCTGACTGAAAAGCTGCTCGCCCGCGCCGCCGGGAAGGCCCGTGTCACGGCCGGCGAGAACATCTGGGTGAACGCCGACGTGTTGATGACCCACGACGTGTGCGGTCCGGGGACCATCGGCGTGTTCAAGCGGGAGTTCGGCAAGGACGCGAAGGTGTGGGACCGCAACCGCGTGGTCATCATCCCCGACCACTACATCTTCACCGCCGACTCCAAGTCGAACCGCAACGTGGACATCCTCCGCGACTTCGTGCGCGAGCAGGGCATCACCTACTTCTACGACGTCATCGACGACCCGTCCGGTTCCTGGAAGTTCGACACCACGAAGGGCCTGCTGAAACGCCAGTACGGATCGCAGTATGCGGGCGTCTGCCACGCCGCGCTGCCGCAGAAGGGCCACACCCGTCCGGGCGAGGTGCTGTTCGGCACCGATTCCCACACCTGCATGGCGGGGGCGTTCAACCAGTTCGCCACGGGCATCGGCAACACCGACGCGGGCTTCGTGCTCGGCACCGGCAAGCTGCTGATCAAGGTGCCCGAGACCATGCGCTTCCGCCTCGAGGGCCGGCTCCAGCCCGGCGTGATGGCGAAGGACGTGATCCTGCACATCATCGGCGAGATCGGCTTCGACGGCGCGACCTACCGGGCGATGCAGTTCGACGGCTCGGGCATCGCGACGCTGTCGATGGACGACCGCATGACCATCGCGAACATGGCGATCGAGGCCGGCGGCAAGAACGGCATCTTCCCGTTCGACTCCCGCACCGCGGAGTACGTCGACTCCCGCATCCGCCTCAACGGCACCTTCCAGAACTACGAGCCGGTCGAGGCCGACGCCGACCAGACCTTCAGCCATGAGCTCACGGTCGACCTCTCCAAGCTGGAACCGACGGTCGCCTGCCATCCCGATCCGGGACAGCGCAAGTCGGCCAAGGAACTCGAGCACGTGAAGCTCGACCGCGCCTACGTCGGCTCCTGCACCGGCGGCAAGACCAGCGACTTCATCGAGTTCGCCCGCATCCTCCGCGGCCGCCGCGTGGCGATCGACACCTTCGGCGTGCCGGCGACCCCGGAGATCGTCCACGACCTGCAGAACACCCGCTGGGGCGGCCAGACGATCTGGGACATCCTGCTCTCGGCCGGCGTGCAGATGACCGAGAACGCCGGTTGCTCCGCCTGCCTGGGCGGACCGGTGGACACCTTCGGGCGCATGAACTCGCCGATGAAGTGCATCAGCGCGACCAACCGGAACTTCCCGGGCCGCATGGGCCACAAGGACAGCCAGGTGTTCCTGGCCTCGCCGGCCACCGTCGCCGCCAGCGCCCTCGCCGGCCGCGTCGCCGATCCCCGCGAGTACGTCACGAACTGAACCGACCCACCATAGCCCGCCGCGTCCGGATCGCCCGATCCGGGTCCGGCGGGCCTTTTATTTCAACGGGCCAAGGTTTCCCGGCATGCGGGACCTCAGGCCGCGACGGGCTGCCCCAGGACGGAGCGCACCGTCCGGCCCAGCTCGCCGATTCCGTAGGGCTTGCCGAGCATCGCAGCGAAGTGCCGCTCCGCCCCGTCCGCCAGCTCGCCGCGTGCGGCGTATCCGCTGGCCAACACCACCGGCAGACCGGGCGCGATCCGACGGACCTCCGCCGCCAGCTCCGCGCCGCTCAGGTGGGGCATGGTCAGGTCGGTCAGGACGAGGTCGAAGCCGGTCGGATCGGACTTCAGTCGCTCCAGCGCCAGCACCGGGTCCGGGAACGCCTCGACATGGTACCCGAGCCGTTCCAGGGCGGTCTGGGAGAAGTTGAGGACGCCTTCCTCGTCGTCGACCAGAAGGATGCGCTCCAGACCGCCGGCCGGGGCTTCCACGGAACCTTCCGGTTCCGCCTCCGCGACCGCGTCGGGCCCGACGGGAAACTCGATCTCCATGCGAGTCCCCTCGCCCGGGGAGGTCACGATGCGGACCGCAGCCCCATGGGCGGACACGATCCCGTGGACCACCGCCAGGCCCAGCCCAGTACCCTTCCCGGGCGGCTTGGTGGTGAAGAAGGGCTCGAACAGCCGCCGCAACACCTCCGGGCTCATGCCGCAGCCGTTGTCCTCCACCGTCAACCGCACCGCGGGACCCTCCGACAGGCTCCCAAGCAGGTGGGGCGACGAGGGATCCACCGACACCGTCTCCACTCCGATCCTCAGGACGCCGTCCGGACGTTCCTCCATCGCGTGCGCCGCGTTGGTCACCAGGTTCATCAACAGCTGGCGCAGCTGCGCAGGGTCCCCGAGGACGCAGGCCTCGTCCGGGCCCACCTCGATCCGGACGTCGAGCCCCGGGGCGAGGCTCACACGGACCAGCTGCAGGACGTCGCCCACGACCTGGGTCAGCCGGACCGGCACCTGAGTCATCGACTGGGGCCGGCTGAACACCAGGATTCTCGAAACCACCTCGGCACCGCGCCGCGCGGCGGCGACGATGTCCTCGAGCCGACGCCGGTTCTCCTGGCCATGGACGTCTCCCCTCAGCAGCTCCGAGTTGCCGAGGATCATCGCCAGGACGTTGTTGAAGTCGTGGGCCACGCCGCCGGCCAAGGTCCCCAGGGACTCCATCTTCTGGGACTGCCGCAACTGCGCCTCCAGGAGTTCCCGCCTCTGGGCGGACTCGCGCTCCGCGGTGATGTCCGCGAACGAGACTATCCGAGATCCGGCGAGCCGTCCGGAGGAGGACTGCAGCCGCCGGACATGGCCGGAAAGCCAGACGGTCCGGCCGTCGGAACGGACCATCCCCATCCTCCAGTCCTGGGCCCCGCCGTCCTCGCGGAGCGCGGAGCAGAGCGGGCTCGCCGTCCAGGGGACCTCGACGCCGGCGTCGTCCTGCAGGTGGACGCCCCAGTCGCCGAATCCGGTGCCGACCATGTGGTGGACCGCGATCCCGGTGATCCTCGCCGCGCCGTCGTTGGCGCTCAGGACCCTTCCCTCCGGATCCAGGACCAGCACGCCCTCGGCGAGTGCGGAGAGCACCAGACGGTGCTGTTCCTCGCTCTCCGCGAGCAGCCGGGAGGTCAGCCGTTCCAACGTCACGTCCTGGACCAGCGAGGTGACACCGACCACACGTCCCTCAGGGCTCACCAGCGGCGTGTGGTGCCAGCGGCATTCGATGTTCCGGCCGTCCCGGGTGAGGTTCTGCTCCACCGATTCGCGCCGGTCGGCGTTCTCGACCACGCCGCGCCACCTGCGGTCCAGGGTGCGACGGGCGGCCGGCGGATGGAGGAACTCGGCGGTCCGGCCCAGGGCCTCGGCGGGACTCCAGCCGAAGAGGCGCTCCGCCGCCGGGTTCCAGGCCGCCACCTCGAAGCGTTCGTTCCATTCGATCACCCCCAGCGGAGTGTTCTGCACGTGGATGCGCTGGCGGAGGATGGCTTCGCGGGCCGCCGCCTCGATCCGCTTCCGGGCGGTGATGTCGCGCGCGATGCACTGGATCTCCGGCGGACCGCCGTCCAGTCCGCAGGCCCGGACCACCACGTCGAGGTCGAGCTGCTGTCCGTCCGGA
>CAIYXO010000959.1 GCA_903930165.1 uncultured Verrucomicrobiota bacterium
GACTGGTCTCCCAGTTTCCCTCCGACCCGATGGCGCCGGCCTGCTGCGAACTGCTCGCCGCCATGGAGCGCCACGACCTGCAAGAGGGCCGCCACGAAGTCCAGCACCCCTTCCAGCACGGTTCCATCCTCGCCGCCGCATGGCGACACGGGGTGACCGCCACCGTCCACCCGGGCATCGGCTACGACATCATCTCCTGCCATCCCATGTTCAACGGCGCCGTGCTCGGTCGGGCCGCCGCCGAGGACTTCCGCCGCTTCGCCGGCATCGTCGCCGAACTCGACCACGGCGTCGTGCTCTCCGTCGGCTCCGCCATCATGGCCCCGCAGGTCTTCGAGAAGAGCCTCAGCTGCGCCCACAACATCCGCTTCCAGGCGGGCGCCGGCCCAGTGGTGGGACACCGGATCTTCGTCGTCGACCTGCAGGACGGCGGCGGCTGGGACTGGACCCAAGGCGAACCTCCGAAGTCCAACCCGGCCTACTATCTCCGCTTCTGCAAGAGCTTCTCGCGCATGGGCGGCACCATGCACTACGCACAGTGTGACAACCTCGCCTTCATGCACCATCTCCACCGCCGCCTGGTCGCCACGCTCCCATGACCCCTGAACGCTTCGAGGCGATCACGCGCCGTTTCCCCTCGCTCACCCTCGGACTCCTCGGCGACTTCTGCCTGGATCGCTACTTCGACATCGATCCCGAACGCGCCGAGGTCTCCATCGAAACCGGACTCCCGGTGCACAACATCTCCGGCGTCCGATGCCTTCCCGGCGCCGCGGGCACCATCCTCAACAACCTTTCCGCGCTCGGGACGGGGTCCATCCGCTGCGTCGGACTTCGCGGCGACGACGGCGAGGGTTTCGAACTCCAGAGGGCCGTCCAGAAACGCCGGGGTGCGGATCCGTCCGGTATCGTGGTCGCGTCGGGCCGCAACACGTTCACCTACACGAAGCCGCTGCTCCACCGCCCCGGCCACCCACCGGAGGAACTCAGCCGGCTCGACCTCAAGAACTACACCCCGACCCCGCCTACCGGCGAGGCCGCGGTGATCGAAGGGATCCGTCGCGCCGCGGATTCCACCGACGCCTGGATCGTCCTCGACCAGGTCGACATCGCCGGAACGGGCGTGGTCACCCCGGCGGTGCTGGCCGAGGTCGGCAGACTGGCCGCGCGCCGCCCCCTGCTGCCGATCGTCGCCGACAGCCGGCGTGGCCTCCGCGGATGGCCGGCGGTCGACTGGAAGATGAACGCCGCGGAACTCGGACGGCTGAATGGAGATCCGGTCGGCGAGCTGGCCTCCCTACGCGAGGCCGCCGGCCGGATGGCCCGTTCGAACGGCCGCCACGTGTTCATCACCTTGGCCGAACAGGGGATCGTCGGGGCTTCCCCGGACGGCACGACCGCCCACGTCCCGGCCCATCCCGTCCTAGGTCCGATCGACGTGGTCGGAGCCGGCGATTCGGTCAGCGCCAACCTCGCCCTCGCCCTCGCCGCCGGCGCCTCGCCCTCCGAGGCGATGGAGATGGCCATGGCCGCCGCCCATTGCGTCATCCACCAACTCGGCACCACCGGCACCGCCGGCGTCGACCAGATCCGGGAGCGCATCTTCCAGTGAAGCCCGGGTTCCGGGCGGGGTTCCTTCGCGGGACGCTGCTGCTGTTGTGCCTCCTGTCCGGCTGGACCGGATGCCGCACTTCTTCCAGCCCTGTGGTCCGACGGGAGTTCACCGCGACCAAAATGGGGCTCCCCTGGCGGATCGTCCTCTACGCGGCCTCCGATCGCGAAGCCGAGGAGGCCGCGGACGCCGCATGGAGACGCATCGCCGATCTCAACCGCATCCTCAGCGACTACGAGCCCGACTCTGAGCTGAGCCGGCTCTCGCGCTCCTCGGGCTCCGGGGCCGCCGTTCCGGTCTCCGAAGACCTCTTCCGCGTGCTCGAGCGGGCCGAACAGGTTTCCCGTGCCGGTGACGGATCCTTCGACATCACGGTCGGTCCGCTCGTCGACGTGTGGAAGCGCGCCCGTCGACAGCGGATGCTGCCCGACGCCTCCAGGATCGCGGCCGCAAGGGAAGCCTCCGGATGGACGAACGTGGTGCTCGGTCGCGACAGCCAGGGCCGACGGACCGCCCGCCTGCTTCGACCCGCCATGCGTCTCGACCCGGGAGGAATAGCCAAGGGCTACGCCATCGGCGAAGCCACGAAGGTCCTCAAAGCCCACGGCATCACCCGAAGCCTGGTGAGCGGTGGCGGCGACCTCTACGCCGCGTCCACGCCGCCCGGCGAGCCCGGATGGGTCGTCACGGTAGGCCTCCTGGACCTGACCAACGCGCCGCCGGGACGTCAGGTCCGACTCCGCGACCGGGCGCTGGTCACCTCAGGGGACCTGTTCCAACGCGTCGAGATCGGCGGCGTCCGGTATTCCCACATCGTCGATCCCCGCACCGGCCAGGCCTTGACCGACCACTCCCAGGTCACCCTGGTGGGACGGGATCCCACCACCCTCGACGCGCTGTCCAAGGTGCTCAGCGTCCTCGGGCCGTCCCGCGCAGACGCCCTGTGCCGCCGGTTCGGCGTGGACGCCCTGCTTTTCCGCGCTCCCGACGGACAGCTCTCGGTCCACGAAACGCCGGGATGGCGGCGGAACGAAACCGTTTCCCGCTCTGGAACACGGTAGGCTTCCGCGTAACATCCCGGAATGCACCTGCTGACCCGGATCCTGCTCCGGTCGCTGTTCCTACTGGCGGCGTGGGGTCTCCGTGCGGCGGACGACATCGCGCTGGTGGGGCTCTCGGACATCTGGCGCTACCTGGGCCACCGGGCCGACGCACCGATCCCGGAACGCTGGCAGGCCGAATCCTTCGACGACTCCGGTTGGTACTCCGGTCCCTCCGGCTTCGGCACCACGACGTATGGTGAATCGACGCGGCTGCCCTCCACCAACGGATGGCAACGGGTGCTCCTGCGGACGTCGTTCGTGGTCGGCGACGGCCCACGCACCGGACGCCTTTCGCTTCGCGCCGACTACGGCGGCGGCTTCGTGGCCTGGCTCAACGGCGTCGAGGTGGCCCGCCGTGGGCTTCCGGGCCTGCCCGGCACTCAAACCCCGCTGCTGCCCGACGCCGCCCCCCGCTCGGCCGGCTCCGCGGAACTGCTCGACATCGGTCCCGCGGCCGGACTGCTCCGCGCCGGGACCAACGTCCTCGCCGTCCAGGTGCATGCGGACAACTTCTATTCCTTCTGGCCCGTCTTCACCGCCGAACTGCTCGCGGGCTTCACCCGCGCACCCTACCTGCAGAACGTCTCCTCCAACCGCGCCGAGATCCTCTTCGCCACCCCGCCCGGCACCACAGGCCGGGTCGAGTTCGGTGCCTCCACGAACCTCGACCGTCGGGTGGAGACACCTCCGGGCACCCGCCACCTCGCCGTCCTCGAAGGTCTCGAACCCGGCCGCCGCTATTCCTACCGGACGGTCGTCGAATCGCCGGAAGGCACCTTCACCTCCGACGTCCGCTCCTTCCGGGCGCTGCCCATGTCGGGACCGCTCACGGTCCAGGTCATCGGCGACTCCGGGGGCGCCGACATCTGGCAGCACCGCGTGACCGAGCGCATGGCCGCGGAGCCCGCCGACCTCCTGCTCCACGCCGGCGACATCATCTATCCGAGCTTCCATCCCGACCTGACCGACATCCGGTTCCTGAGCGTCCAGCGGCCGGTGATGCGTCAGACTCCCGGCTTCTTCGCCTGGGGCAACCACGACCTCCACTACGGCACGGCTCCCTTCCTCGACGTGCTGCGATCCGCGACCAACGACACCCCGGCCTCCGAGCATCTCGCGGAACGCACCATCCCCGAGTCCTACTACTCGTTCGACGCCGGCGACGTTCACTTCGTGGTGCTCTTCCAGCCATTCGTCACCCAGTACCTCATGCGCCCGGACGGATCCCAGGCGCGATGGCTCGAACGCGACCTCGCCGCCACGCGCAAACCGTGGCGGGTGATGATCTCCCACGTGCCGACGGAGACCTCGGGCCTGCACCGCCACGACGACTTCAACTTCAACGGCCTGCGGGATTCGGCGGAATTCTCCACGGCCCTGATCCCGATCGCCCGACGCCACGGGGTCCAGCTGCTGCTCGCCGGGCACGACCACAACTACGAGCGGCTGACGCCCTCCGAAGGCATCACCGCGGTGGTCACCGGCGGAGGAGGAGGTCTGCCCTACGGACTGCGGGAAACCGATCCCCGGAGCGCCGCCTTCCTGGTCACCTACCACTACACCCGGTTGCGGTTCGAGGGCGACAGCCTGCGCATCCAGTGCATCGACTGGCAGGGGCGGATCCAGGACGACACCACGATCCACCGCACCCCGCCCCCGGTTCGGATCCACGACGCCCTCGCGGCGCCGGCCCTGGTGGAGCCCACCGGTCCGTCGGATGGCGACGGCAACCTCATCGGTCAGGCCTACGACCTTGCGGAGGCGCCGGCGATCCCTTCCTTCACGGGCCGACGGAGCACCCTCGGAAACCTGCGCGTCCAGATGGATGCCGACTTCCTCTATCTCGGACTCGATGGCCTCGGGCTGACGCCGGGCTCGGACGCCTATCTCTTCCTGGAGGTCCCGGGCCTGCCGGGTGTCGGATCGCTCCGCGGATTGGGGAACGGGATCCCCGACGCCGGAAGGGAAGGCGCCGACGCCTTGGACCAGGGTGATGCCGTCGCCTTCTCCGAATTCCGCCCCTCCATCGCGATGGTCGTGGGAGACGAACTGGCGGACGGCACGGACCGCTTCTTCCGCCGATCCGGGTCCACGAACGGGCTCGGCCAGGGAGTCTTCCGGCTTGAACCCGGATTCCCCGCCCTCGCGGGCGCGCGGCTCCAACAGTTCAACCGGAGTCCCCAGACCGGACCCGTGGCGCCGACCGAAAGCGGCGCCGGATTTGTCGAGGTGGCCCTCCCGCTGTCCGCTCTCGGAGGACTCGGGTTCGGGCAGGAGATCCGCGTCGGCGCCCTGGTGGGACTGGAATGGAACGGAACAGGCCCCGCGCGACCGTTCGACAACGGATTCATCGGAGACTCCCTGGTCCCGCGGAAGTCGGGCGGAGCGGCGCTGACCGGCCTCCGGGTGCGGCTGCCTTCCGACCCGGACCCGGACCGCGACGGTCTCGACGCCGCGGAGGAGATGGCCGCCGGGACGGACCCGCTCCGCGTCGACACTGACGGGGACGGACTCCCCGACGGATGGGAGGTCCTCCATGGAACCGACGCCCTCGTTCGCTCCGAGACGGCGGACCCGGACAACGACGGCTATTCGAACGGGGAGGAGCACCGCCTCGGCTCGTCGCCCACCAACCCGTTCCGGCCGCTGAGGGTCGCGGCGGAGACGATCCCCGGGGGCGGGGTTCGCATCGCCTGGCGGGCCGGTGTCGGAAGGCGTTACTCGCTGGAATCCGCGGACGAACTCGGAGGCCGCTTCGAGCCCGTCGAAGGATTCCCGCGGGCGGCCGGGGTCCCTGACGAACGGATCGAAGTGCCGACCGGCGGAACGCTCCGCTTCTTCCGTCTGCGTGTGTTCGAGTGAGGAAGGGACGAAGCGGTCAGCCGAGGTAGAACCGCTCGCAGTTGCCACCCCAGAACGCCGCCGACTCCTCCGGGGACAAATGCCGGAGGTAGTCCCTGGCAAGGCCCTCCACCCGTTCGTAGGAACCGGCCAGCAGGCAGACCGGCCAGTCGGAACCGAACATCAGCCGGCCGGGACCGAAGGCCTCGAAGACGACGTCGAGGTAGGGCCGGAAATCCTCGCCCTTCCAATTGCCGTGATCGGCTTCGGTCACCATTCCGGACACCTTGCACAGGACGTTGCCGTGGCGGGCGAGTTCCCGGATCTGCTCCGCCCACGGCTGGAGGACGCCGTCGCGGATGAAGGGCTTTGCGATGTGGTCGAGGACGAACGGCTGTTCGGGATGCGCCGCCACCAGTTCGATCGCGGCGGGCAGCTGGCGCGGATAGACGAGCAGGTCGTAGGCGAGTCCGAACTGGCGGAGCCGGCCGATCCCGCGTTGGAACGCGGCGCCGACGAGGAACCGGTCGTCGGGTTCGTCCTGGGCCACATGCCGCACCCCGACGAAACGCGGGTGCGCCGCCAGTTCCGCAAGCGGCTCCTCGACGCGGTCGCTGCGCAGGTCCACCCAACCCACCACGCCCTTCACCCGCGGATCCGCATCGGCCAAGCCGAGAAGCCAGTGGGATTCGGCGGGCGACTGACGGGCCTGCACCGCGATGGAACCGTCGAAGCCGAGGGACCGGTGGATGGCCGCGAGGTCCGCCGGAAGCCAGTCCCGCTGCAGGGCGGAGCCGGCGGGGATCCATGGATACTGGGATGCGTCGTAGCGCCAGAAGTGCTGGTGGGAATCGAGTCGCATGGAGGCATCGTGACACGGGTGTGCGAGGCTGGAAACACCCGGCCGTGGCGGATGCGGCCGGAGCGGCGCGTGTTTCGGGCGTTGCCCAGTGCGGGTGGCGGACGCTATGAACACGGCGATGCCGAGTGTCGCCGAACAGCTCCGCGCCGAGCGAGAGCGCCAGAAGCGGACCGTCCACGAGGTGGCGGACGCAACGAACATCAAGGCCGACCACATCCGCGCCCTCGAGGCCGGCGAGTGGAAGGTGTTCAGCGCCCCCGTGTACATCCGCGGCTTCACCCGCACCTACGCCAAGGAACTGCGCCTCGATTCGGTCCGCCTGGTCGCGGAACTCGAGGAGGAACTGGGCCGCACCGACGACTACGCGGAGCCGCCGAGCCTGACCGGCGGCGGGAAGGGTCCGCTCGACTTCATCACGCTGTGGCTCTCGCGGGTCCGTTGGCAGTGGGCGTTCCCCGTGCTGATCGGGGTGGTGGTCGTGGCCGCCTGTGTCGCCGGCTACCGCGCCTGGAGCTCCGGTCGCACCGCCACCGGCAACCCCACGGTCCTGCCCGCCGGAAGCGGACTCTACCAGCCCTCGAAACCCGCACCGGGCCCCGTCCTCCCGCTCCCCACCAACCCGGCCCCGTCCCGCGTCCGCTGACACCGGGTCCGGCCACGAAAAAGGGGCGGGCCCCGTGAGGCACACCCCCTTGCGCTGGAGCCGTTCCGGACTCAGGCCTCGAGCTTCGTCCAGGCGGCGTTCGCCTTCGACGACGCCACCACCGCCTCGATGAAGGCCATGCCGCGGACGCCGTCCTCGATCTTCGGGAAGTCGTTCGCCGGATGGTCCTTCGCGAGCTTCTCCCCGGCCTGGCGGGCGCGGATGGCTGTGGCGAAGTTCTTGTAGATGTTGGCGAACGCCTCGAGGTAGCCCTCGGGATGCGCCGGCGGCGTCCGGCCCGCGGCCTTGGCGGCGTCGCTCAGGTAGCCGTTGGCGGTGCGGTACACCTGCATCGGCTGGTCAGGCCACTTCACCAGCATCGTGTTGGGC
>CAIYXO010000960.1 GCA_903930165.1 uncultured Verrucomicrobiota bacterium
CTCGGTGGTCCGGGTGCGCATCGACACCGGTCGCAAACACCAGATCCGGATCCATCTCGCCCACCTCGGGCATCCGGTGGTCGGGGACAAGATCTACGGTCCGGACGAGCGGATCTACCTGGACTTCGTCGAGGGGCGGCTGCCCGAGGAGAACCGGCGGAGGCTTCTCCTGCCCCACCATGCGCTGCATGCCGAGCGGCTCTGGTTTCCGTGGAACGGCGAGGAGCGGCTCTTCGAGGCGCCCCCCGAGGCGTGGTTCCGCGATTTCGCGCTCGGCCGTCCCGTGCCCTGGTTCGACGATCCCTACGCGCCCGACCGGCAGGCCGCCTTGTCCGCCGGGGACGGAGCGGCTACTTGGTCTTCCGTGGCGTGCCCAGGACAGGTTCCAGGAGACGGCGCTCCGGGGCCTTGAGGCGCGCCTTATCCAGGCCGGCGGCGATCCTCCTCGCCTCGGCCGGCTGCCGGTTGGCCTCCAGCACCGCGGCACGGACCGCCTGCCAGCGGGGGGCGGCCTTCTCCCAGTCCACACCTCCCGCCTCCAGCATCGACTGCGCGCCGTCGCGATCGCCGAGCTGCAGCTTGGCCAGGGCGAGGGCGGCCCGGTACCGGATCTCGGACGGGCTGCCCGCAACCAACTTCAGGAGGCTGTCGTGCGCCTCCTGGATCCGATCGTCGTGCAGCACCGCGAGGTAGTCGGATTCCGCGCGGATGGACGGTTCCTCCGGGAGGATCTCCAGAAGACGCCGGTAGGCACGGCGTTCCGCGGCGTAGTCGTCGCGCTGCGCCCCGATGCGCAGCAGCTGGTTGGCGGCGAAGACCGTCTGGCGCGGATTCCTCATCGAGGTGGTCCAGATCTCCATCACCAGGTTCGATTCCCCGAGCTGCTCCGCGAGGTTCGCCACCATGCGGAGCTGGTTCTGGTTGCTGACCGCGAAGATCGCCGACGACTTGAGCAGGTCGAAGGTCTGTTCGATTCGGCCGAGGTGGTTCGCATAGAGCGCGAGCGTGCACTGGCGGGTGACGAGATCGAGAGCCGGGGCATTGGTGATGCGGGCGACGACCTCGTCCCAGCGGTTGAGGTCCATCAACGCGTTGATGCCGATGATCGCCAGGGGTCCGTTGGTCTCGCTCGCAGACCGGGGCGACAGGGCCAGCACCGCGTCGTGGCGTCCCCGTGACCGCAGGTAGTTGCCGAGGACCGCAACCTCGTCTCCCTCCAGGGCCGCCGGCAGCCGACCCAGGAGGCGTTCGACGATCTCCTTCCTCCGGGTGGGTTCCGCCGATTCCCTCAGCTCGGCCGCAAGGACCAGGTCCTCCAGCGTCGCCCCGACGCGGCCTTCCAGTTCCTGTGCGAGGGTCTCCGCCTCCGAGGGTTCCAGTCCGGGGATGGAGGCCAGGGTCCGCAGGACCTGATCGTAGCCGGGCAGGCCGGGCTTCTTCAGCGCCTTCAGGACGCCGGCCGCCCGCGGACGCAGGGCCGGATCGCCGCCGTAGAGCAGTCCTTGGGCGAGGAGGAAACCCGCACGATCCTCCCCGGGCTGCAGCTTCAGGGTCGTCTCCGCCTCGACGACCAGGCGGTTCCAGTTGCCGACCAGGGCCAACTGTTCGAGGAGGAGCATCCGGTGGACGAGGTTGGTGGGTTCCGCTTCCAGCAGACGACGGATCTCCGGCAGCGCGAGTTCCACCCGTCCGATCTGGTGGAGGTGGCGGACATAGGTGCGGCGGTCCTCGGGCGTCGCGGCGGGGTTGGACAGCAGGGTCTGCCAGTAGGTGAGGCCTTCCGGCGACTCGAGATGGGAGTGGTACCGTGCCGCGAGACGGATGGCGCCGAGGTTGGTCGGGGCGAGAAGCAGGGCGGACTGGACGACGTTCGACAGGGCCTCCCAGCGACCCTGTTCCACGAGGCGGGTGCCTTCGTCGATGAGCGATCGGGTTCGCAGGCGGTTCGCCGCGTTGATGATGGGACGGGTGGCAAAAAGCGCCACCATGGCCACCACCAGCAGGACCAGCAGCGTGGGACCCAGCCACCGCCCGCGGTCCTGGAATACCGGCAGATCTGAGTCTTCGGGATCGGGATCGCTGCCGGATGCCATGTGTCCAGCAAACGGAGGGAACGGGGCCTTGGCAAACGCGAAACCCGTTCTTGCCAGCCGACCGCCGACCCGGCCAAAGTTTCCGCCGTCTTGGAACGGGGTCGTAGCT
The DNA here is from genome assembly GCA_903930165.1 of uncultured Verrucomicrobiota bacterium. Taxonomy (GTDB): domain Bacteria; phylum Verrucomicrobiota; class Verrucomicrobiia; order Limisphaerales; family UBA9464; genus SXXZ01. Next base: position 2,203 of record CAIYXO010000960.1, read on the forward strand.
CAGTTGGTAGAGCGTCTCGTTCGCAATGAGAAGGTCAGGGGTTCGAATCCCCTCGGCTCCACCAGGTCCAAGGCTTCTCCCCCCCGTCGGCTTTCATCCCCGCGCCCAAGCCCCGGTTCACCGTCCTTCGTGCGTCCACCGGATCGTCACTTGCCTTGCAATGCCGGGATTGTGCCGACTTTCCGTCGCCGGATGGCAAACTCCCCGTTGAAACGGTGTGCCGGCGTTCCTAGCCTGAAGCCCGAGTCCGTCCGACCGCCGCTTCCGCTTTTCCGATCCCACCGTCTCCGATGAATCCGACCACCACCCGCCGAGCCTTCATCGCCGCCGCCTCCGTCGCCGCCACGGCCGCCCTCGTGGGCTGCAAGCCCGAGGCGGCCGCGGGCAACACCATCAAGGTCGGCGAATACGCCTCGCTGTCCGGCACCGAGGCCACCTTCGGACAGTCCTCCCACGAGGGCACCCTGCTCGCCATCGAGGAGCTGAACAAGGCGGGTGGAGTGCTCGGGAAGCAATTCGAGCTCGTGCACGAGGACAACCGCTCCACCGCCGGCGAGTCGGTCACCATCGTGAAGAAGTTCATCAGCCGCGACGGCGTGGTCGCCGTGCTCGGCGAGGTGGCCTCCGGCCGGTCACTTGAGGCCGGGCCCGTGTGCCAGGCGGCGGGCATCCCGATGATCTCCCCCTCGTCCACCAACCCCAAGGTGACCGAGGTCGGCGACTGCGTGTTCCGCGTGTGCTTCACCGACCCCTTCCAGGGACGCCTCATCGCGGAGTTCGCCCGGAAGACGCTGAACCTGAAGCGGGTCGCGGTGTTCTCGGACGTCTCCTCGGCCTACGGCGACGGTCTCCGGCAGTATTTCAGCGACGCCTTCAAGGCGGGCGGCGGGGAGATCGTGGTCGAGCAGAAGTACTCGTCGAAGGACAAGGACTTCAAGGCCCAGCTCACCGCGATCAAGGCGGCGAACCCCGAGGGAATCTGCGTTCCGGGCTACTACAACGAGGTGGGCCTGATCGTGAAGCAGGCCCGCGAGCTGGGGGTCATGGTCCCGATCTTCGGTGGCGACGGATGGGAGGCCCCGGAGCTGATCCAGATCGCGGGAGCGGACGCCCTGAAGAACACCTACTACACGACGCATTTCTCGCCCATCCAGGACACCCCGGAGGCCAAGAAGTTCGTGGCCGCGTACAAGGCGCGATTCAACGGGAAGGTTCCCGACGCGATGGCCGCGCTCGGCTACGATTCGGCGCTGGTCCTGGCGGACGCCATCAAGCGGGCCGGCACCGCCGAGCCCGCCAAGATCAAGGCGGCCCTGTCCACCACCGACATGGTCGGCGCCACCGGCCGCACCCGCATCGACGCCAAGCGCGACGCTCCGAAGGCGGCGGTGATCATCACGGTCGAGAACGGCGAGTTCAAATTCCTCCGCACCGTCGAGCCCTGATCCGGGGCGCCGCCTTCGTTTGAAGGCGGCGACGCCGGGGGCGGTTCCCGTCTCCCGGCTTCCACCCGGGGCCTCCGCGGCACAGGCTGCGGCATGATCCGTTCGCAAGCCCCGGGATGTCCCGACCGGACCGCCTCCGCCCTCGCGGCGGCGGTCCGTCGGTTGGCCGCGTTGATCCCCGTCCTCCTCCTCGTGACCGCCGTCGGGTCGTTCCGCGCCGGAGCCCAGGGGCAAAGGCCGAACGTCGTGGTCATCCTTGCCGACGACCTCGGCGCCCACGACCCCGGCTTCGGTGGGAGCCGCTTCCACGAGACGCCGAACCTCGACCGGCTGGCCCGGGAAGGCGTGCGGTTCACCCAGGCCTATTCGGCGTGCACGGTCTGTTCGCCGACGCGCGCGGCACTGATGACCGGCAAGGCCCCGGCGCGGTTGAAGATCACCGACTGGATCGCGGGACACGCGCGTCCGAAGGCCAAGCTCTCGCCACCCGCGGACTGGGTGAAGGCGTTGCCGCTGTCCGAGACCACCCTGGCCGAGCGCGCCCGTTCCAACGGCCTGGCGACGCTCCACATCGGCAAGTGGCACCTGGGCGGAGAAGGCTTCGGTCCGCTCGAGCAGGGCTTCGACGCCAATCTCGGCGGCGACCACCGCGGCCAGCCGCCCTCGTACTTCGTCCCCTATGGGCTTCCCCAGCTGAAGGACGGACCGAAGGAGGAATACCTCACCGACCGGGAGGGACGTGAGGCCGCCGCGTTCATCCGGGCCCGGGCCGGGAAGCCGTTCTTCCTGAACGTGGCCTTCCACGGCGTGCACACGCCGCTGCAGGCGCCGGAGAAGCTGGTCCGGAAGTACCGCCGCAAGGCCGCAAAGCTGGGAGGCGCCCAGACCAACGCCGTCTACGCCGCCATGCTCGAGAGCCTGGACACCGCCGTCGGACGCATTCTCAAGGCGCTCGAGGAGACCGGCCAGGCCGGCAACACGCTGGTGGTCTTCACCTCCGACAACGGCGGACTGGTGCTCGGCGCCGAACCGCCCACCTCCAACGCCCCGCTCCGTTCCGGCAAGGGTTCCCCTTACGAAGGCGGCGTGCGCGTACCTCTCCTGATCCGTTGGCCCGGCGTCGCCACCGCCGGGACGGTCTGCGCCGAGCCGGTCGTCACCATGGATGTCGCCGCCACCGTCGCCGCCGCCCTCGGAAGCCCGCTTCCTCCCGCGACGTCCGACGGCCTCGACCTTTCCCCGTTGCTCCGGCAGACCACCGCCACCCTGCCCCGGCCCGGGATCTTCTGGCACTACCCGCACTACCATCCGGGCGGCGCCACTCCCTACGCCGCCGTCCGGTCCGGCGACTGGAAGCTCATCCAGTACTACGAGGACGGACACCACGAGCTGTTCCAGCTGTCCAAGGATCCGGGCGAGAGGATCAACCTCACGACCCTGCAGCCGGAGAAGACGCTGGAGCTGGCGCGACTCCTCTTCGACTGGCAGGGACGCGTCGGGGCCCAGTGGCCGTTGGCGAATCCGGACCACGTCCCGGATCCGGCGCACCATGCGGACAACACGGACATCCTTCTCCATTCCCGCACCGCACAGGTCCACGGAAGCGTCCTGCGCTACGAGCCGATGCCCTTCAAGGATACCCTCGGCTGGTGGGCTCGCGTCGAGGACTGGGCGGACTGGAAGATCGAGCTGATCGCCGCGGGGCTCTACGAGATCGAGCTCACCCAGGGCTGTGGACGCGGCAGCGGCGGTGCCGAGGTCGATCTGGTGATCAACGGCCGCACGATCCCGTTCGTCGTCGAGGAGACCGGCCACTTCCAGAACTTCATCGTTCGCCGCCTCGGACAGGTCGACCTGGTGAAGGGCCGCAACACGATCGAGGTGAAGCCCCGGACCAAGCCCGGGGGCGCGGTGATGGATCTCCGGCAGATCCGGTTGGTTCCCGCCGACTTCGGGCGGCGACTGACCGAGGCCGGCCGCGACGTGCTCCATGCCAAGCGGATCGCGGTGCTCGGCGACAGCATCACCTACGGCGGCGAATGGCTCGAGCTGGCCGAGGCCGTGGTGCGCCGCCACCACAACGTCCGCTGCCCGCGATTCTTCAACCTCGGCCTGCCGAGCGAGACCGTCTCCGGGCTGTCCGAGGAAGGCCATGCCGGCGGCGCCTTTCCGCGGCCCGACCTGAATGAACGCCTCCAGCGGGTGCTCGAGAAGGTCCGTCCGGACCTCATCATCGCCTGCTACGGCATGAACGACGGCATCTACTTCCCGCTGTCCGAGGAACGCTTCGCGAAGTTCCGAGACGGCATGCGACGCCTCCACGAGACGGCGGCCAAGGCCGGGGTCCGGGTCATCCACCTGACACCCCCCGTCTTCGATCCGGTGCCGCTTGCCGGAAAGACGCTCCCCGCGGGACTCGACCGCTATCCGCAGCCGTTCGAAGGCTACGACACGGTGCTCGCCGCCTATGGCGACTGGCTGCTCTCGCAGAGGAAGGTCGGATGGGAGGTCGTGGACCTCCACGGTCCGATGCGCCGTTTCCTCGACGAGGCGCGTCGTGCGGACCCGGCATTCCGCCTGTCCGGCGACGGCGTGCACGCCAACGGCCAGGGCCACTGGCTCATGGCGCGGGAGTTCGTGAGGAGCCTGGGCTTCGCGGAAACGGAGGACCTCGGACCGCTTCCAGGGCCTGGACTTTCCGAATCCGGTCCGCTGAAGCAGATCCGTGAGCTGCAGCGCCTGGAGAAGGACGCTTGGCTCACCCATGTCGGGCACAAGCGTCCCGGAATGTCGGCCGGCCGGCCGATGGCGGAGGTCGAGATGGAGGCCCAGAAGATCCGGTCGGCCTTGGCCCGCTGAAGCCGGGACCGGTCGAATCGCGGCGGTTCCTGGAAAACAGGAAGCCCGCGCGGGGAATCGTCGAAACGATGTCCCCCGCGCGGGCCGGTCCGTGCGATGCGGAACGGGTGCGCCGTTTCAGTGCACGAAGTTCGGCACGTGACGTCCCCGCGGTCCGGGTCCTGCACCGTTGGCGCCGAAGCTGGCGATCAGCTCCTCGAGTTCCACCTTGCGGCGCTGGAGGTCGTTGAAGGTCCGCGTCGTGGACGGCACCACGGGATCCGGAAGCGTTGTGCCGGTCAGGAACCCGGCGAGGCTGGCGGGCTTCCCGAGCGACCGGGGCAGCGAGTGGTCCACGGGGAACCCGATCTGCAGGAACGCGGCACCGGTCTCGGCGCGGTGGCAGCCGTTGCAGGTGTTCAGGGCGAAGCTGTGACGCGCCTCGTTGTCGCGGATGCCGGCGGCGCTCCACGGGACGTCCACGAACGGCTCGAAGAACGGCAGCACGGTGAAGGTGCGGTCCTCGGCATCCTCGAAGTCGGAGACCTGGAACGGACCCGAGAGCGCGGAGGCCGCCGAGGCGCCGCGCGGGACCGAGAACGTCTCCGACAACAGGCCTGCGGCGTGGGCGTTGACGTACTCCGCCAGGTCCGGGGTCCCGTTCAGCGTGAGCATGTCCGGCGTCAGGGCCACCGGTTCCTGACGAAGGCGCCGGGTGGTGGCGTCGATGACGAACTCACGCAGTTCCCAGGGGAACCCGAGGGCCAGTTCGTTCGAGCGGATCTGGTTCAGGGAGGAACCGTTCGGCCGCGTCGGTGCGGCGCCGCGGTCGGTGAAGCGGCGGGTGACGTTCTCGAGGGCCGCGTTGTAGGCCGGGCTTCCCAGCGGATGCGCACCCAGTCCGGCCCAGAGGTTGGCCCAGTCCCGCAGCTGTCGCAGGTCGGTGGCGGGAAGGCCGTACTCGAGGATCACCACGAAGGCGCCCTCGCCCGTGCCGGCCAACGACGGCAACGGAAGGCCGTCCGCGCCCAGGACGCCGAACACGAAGCGGCCCTCACCGGCGGTGGTGACCGAGTTGCCGTCCCGCACGTGGAGGTCCATGCGGTTGACGATGGCGAGCAGCTTGAAGGGCGCCTTGTCGAGGTCGAGCCGGCGGCCGCCCGAGGCGCGCAGCCACGGTTCGATCACGAGTTCGCGGATCGACGGCCGTGCCGGAGCGACCGAACCGTTGAGCGTCTTGTCCGACTCCCAGTGCGCGAGCCAATCCAGGACGAACCGCGAGGGGTCCTGCCGGCCTGCCATGTTCTCGATCAGATGCCGGAAGCTCCACGCGGCGCGCGGACCGTTCCGGGGATTCGTGCGGACCGGATCCTCGACGACCCGCAGGTCGGTGATGAGCAGCTGGGATTCGGGTCGGATGACGGTCCGGATCGCAGGGGTGGCGGTGACCGGCGGTCCGGCCGGCTTGGGGGCCGCATGCGATGCGCCGGTGAGGGCGAGGGCGGCGGCGAGGAGCAGTGTCTGTTTCATGGGGCTTTCCTCTCTTCCTGGATGCGTCGGGAACCTCCCGACGTCTCCATTCAGCCCCGCCCCTGTTTCGGCCTGATGTCGGCTTCACCGGAAATTCATTAAGGCCGGGTTAAGGATCAGCCTCAGTCGGATAAGCCGCTCTTATTGGAAATGGGAGGAATGGGACAGCCTCTGGTCCCGGACCGGATCCCTGCATTCCGTACGTTGCCGGCGGTTCTGGTTCCACCGGGGTCGGCTTGCTGCTCGCGTCGGACTTCGGCCGATCAGGCGAAGTCGTACACGATCACCTTCACGCAGACCTTCTTGAAGACGGTCTCGACGAATTCCACGTGCATCGGATGGACCTGGTAGTCGTCCTGCGACTTCTTGTCGGGAAACACGAGGTTCAACGCGACCTGATAGCTCTGGTCCACCACCGGACGATGGCTCGGAACCATCCGGCCGACGTGGAAGGTCAGCACGCCCGGGATCGGACGCAGGAACTTCTCACAGCCGGCGATGAGGTCGTCCGTGGCCTTCGGGTTCTTCGGGTCGGTGAAGAAGATGACGACATGGGAGAACATGGGAGGGAAACGCTAGTGGGGGAGCGGGCCGAGACAACCGGGAAATGTCCGCGGGCGGTGAAATCCCGGTGACCGGACCGAACCGGCTCAGCGGCGGAGGACGAATTCCTTGGAATTGAGGAGGCCCCAAGCGATGTCCTCGAGACCGACGCGCAAACCGGATCCCGCCAGCCTCGACTCGCATTCCGCACGCTCGACGGCCGAAGGGGCGCGGGTCAGCGCGGTCCAATAGAGTTCCTCGACCAACTCTCGGGCAGGCCTTCCGGAGGCTGCGAGCCGCGCCAGGCGGTTGTCCGGCGCGGCCAGGAGCCGGTTCACCACGGGACCGCTGATGAGCTGAAGGGTCTGTCCGAGGGTGACCGCCTCGCTGCGCTCACACTCGCACGTCAGGACGCGCGGCGGCTTCCCGAAGACCTCCAGGAAGCGGTCCGCGTCGGATTTCCGGCCCTCCCGGATCTGCGCGCCTCCGGGAAGGGTGACCGCCCGGATGCCGTCCGGCCAACCCGACGCGGTGAACGGCACGCCGAGGACATCGTGCTGCGCGTCGAGCAGCACCTCGCCGCCCAGTCGGCGCAGGACCACATGGGAATGGTTCAGGACGTCCGGCCCGTTGTTCCCCACGGGCGTGCTGTCGAGCTGATAGGCCTTGGAACCGAGGATCCGACGCACCAGGTGCCGCACGTCGAAGCCGTGGCGGGCGAAGTCGTCCGCAAGCCATTCCAGCAGCTCCGGATGCGTGGCCGGATTGGTGGCCCGGAAGTCGTCCACCGGGTCCACCAGTCCACGACCCATCATCTGGGCCCAGATCCGGTTTGCCTGGACCCGAGAGAAGGTCCGGTTGTCGGCGGCGGTCATCCATCGCGCCAGCGAATCGAGATCCGTCGGCCCCGCCTCCGCTTCGGTTCCGAGCCGCCGTGGCACGGAAGGCCGGCCCGTCCTCGGATTCGCGACCGTATCCCTGGAGGACGAGTGGACCACCTGTTCGCCGTCGAACTCGTGCGCGTCGTTCTCGTCCTTGCGGTCGTTGCGCAGGACCTTGTACCCGACCGAGGCGAAGGCGGCAGCCCAGTCGTGGTAGTCGTCCTGCGTCCAGCGGTCGAACGGATGGTTGTGGCACTGCGCACAGGTCAGCCGCGTGCCGAGGAAAACCTGTGCCGCGGCCACGGAACGTTCCACCGGGGTCCGGGCCGCCCGATGGAAGTTCGCGGGCGGATTCTCATAGGTGCTGCCTCGGGCCGACACGATCTCGCGCACGAAGACGTCGAGGGGCTTGTTGGTCCGGAACGATTCCCGGATCCAGCGGTGGAAAACGACCATGCCCTTTCGGTCGAGGGTTCGCTCCTCGACGCGCAATAGGTCCGACCAGCGCAACGCCATGAGGTCGGCGAACCCGGGCCGCTGCAGCAGCTCGTCGACCTTCCTCGCACGCTTTTCCCTCGACCGGTCGGCCACGAACTCCCGCGCCTCAAGGGCCGACGGCAGCGAACCCAGCAGGTCGAGGTGGACACGTCGGAGGAAGACCTCGTCGCCGCACACCGGCGACACGTCCAGCCGCAGCCGCCGCAGTTTCCCGAAGATCCTGCGGTCGATCTCGCCGGTCGGCTTGGGGCCCTTCCAGGCGTACCCGGGCCGCTGCGGGACGAAGGCGATGCGCACTGGCGTCTGGCTTCCGAGATACCGCGCCAAAACCACCGTCTCCACGCCCTCGACGCGCGGCACACGTCCGTCCGCGGTGACCGTCACGCGTGGATCCGAGGACTCGTACACGGCCTCCGAGGTGACATCCCGACGAGTGCCATCGGCGAAGACGGCCGTGGCGCGGAGGTCGACATGCGGCTCGGCGGAGTCGGCGAAGATCTCGGAGGGGAGGATCTCCAGCCGGGTCGGAAGTGCGACCGAGGGACCGTCGTCGACGGCTCCGGCGCCGATCCAGTCCCGGAGCCGTCGGTAGCCGTCGGATCCCTTCCCGAAGCGGGCGCCGCCTTCGTGTGGGACGGCCGCGGTCGCCTTGAGGAGCAACAGGCTGGACTCCGGCTCCAACGGCTGCACACGTCTTCCACCCAACTCGAGCACCATCCCGGTGAAGTCGAGGTCCGGATCCTCCCCGCGCAGCGAGAGCTTGAACCCGCCCTTGCCGTTGGCGTTGCCGTGGCAGGGACCCGCGTTGCATCCGGCCTTGGAAAGCACCGCCATGATGTCGCGACGGAACGACACCGTGCCCCCGGCGGGATCGGGTCCGGCCGCGATGGCGGCGTCCTGGAGGAAGGACACCATCAGCAGCAGCGGCGGAAGGATTCGGAACGGATTCACGGGAGGCTCCCCGTGCGATAGCCCGATCCGCACCCGCTGCCCAAGCGCAAAGTCGTGGGCTGCGACGCCCGGGTGGATGTCGGAACGCCGAGCTTGCCAAGGGAGGTCATGGGAATAGCGTGCGGAAGAACCCCCCTCGAACGGTCCGCGTCACCCCGAACGCAACCCCCTGCCATGCATTACATCGCCATCGCCATGTTCCCCAAGGACACCAAGACCCTCGCGGAGATCGCGGGACGCCGGCACACCTACCGGTATCCGGCCGCGTTCTCGAACGTGCAGAGCTACCTCGACGTCCAGGGCGGCCGCGCGATCATCCATTTTGAGACTGACGAGGCGGCTTCGATCCTCCGCTACACCGCGGACTGGCCGGAGGTGAGCTTCGACCTTTTCCCGGTGGTTCCGAGCGACAACGCCTGGCCGACCTTCCTGGCGAGCAAGAAGCTTTCGCCGTGAGTGGTGGCTTGGAGCGGGGAGCCCACAGCGGGGAGCAGGGAGCCGATCCCGAATCCTGAATCCCGAATCCCTCCGCGTCTTTGCACCTTCGCGCGAGCCCCGTCCGGATCACGCGAGGATCGGCCGGATCACCTCGCCATGGACGTCGGTGAGGCGGCGGTCGATGCCGTTGTGACGGAAGGTCAGCCGGGTGTGGTCGATGCCGAGTAGATGCAGGATGGTGGCGTGGATGTCGTACACCTCGGTGACGTCCGATCGGTCCTGCGGCTTGTAGCCCCATTCGTCGCTCTGGCCGTGGGTGACGCCGCCGCGGATGCCGCCGCCGCAGAGCCAGTTGGTGAACACGAAGGGGTTGTGGTCCCGGCCCTTGCCCCCTTGGGCACACGGCATGCGGCCGAATTCGGTGGTCCAGAGGATGATCGTGTCCTCGAGCAGCCCACGCTGCTTGAGGTCCTCGATCAACGCCGCCACCGGAAGGGCCATGCCGAGGGAGAGGGGGCCGTGGTCGCGGGCGATGTCCTCATGGGAATCCCAGTTGCGGCGCGGGAAGCTGTTGTCGTTGCCGGACCATATCTGGACGAAGCGGACGCCGCGTTCGAGCAGGCGCCGCGCGGTGAGGCATTTGCGGCCCATGA
>CAIYXO010000961.1 GCA_903930165.1 uncultured Verrucomicrobiota bacterium
AAACTTCTTGCGGGAATTTTTCCGCAGTTTTGAACGATTTGCAGGGACCTGCGTCTCTCTCACTGGTAGTTCATATGGTTTGCTTGGTGTTAGGTCATTGAATGCCGCCCAGGGGTGGGCGGCATTCTTCTTTTTCTAGATTAGACCAGCAGTTCGAAACGATTTCGTCGGACGCTTACGAGCTGCCCCGGAAAAGTTTAAGGTAATTGCCGGGGCGCCGCACCGCGGCGGCATAGGAGGTTTCTCCGGTCACAATCTGCGTCATCAACTCGCTCAGTTGCTGGCCGTGGCGCCGCAGCAGACCGATCCGCAGCCGCGGACAGTCATAGAGAACCCAGGCCAGGCAACGCGCGACCCGCAACTCGGCGAGCAGTGATTGCTGCAGGAGATCGCGGTAAGCACGTTTCACCGCCAGTTCAGCGAAATTGCCCTCGAGGATGGCGCGCGCCGCGAGTTGTCCGCTCAGAATTCCGCCGGTAATGCCCTCGGCCGTAACCGGATCGGCGAAACCCGCGGCGTCACCGGCGAACAGGACGCGCGGGGCGCCAAAGAGCCCGTCCCGCGGCCGGCACGGAATCACGAAACCATGGCGCTCTTCCCGCAAAGGCTGGCCGATCCCGAGCAGATCGAGGTAGCGACGGTAATAGGCCGGTAAATCTGCAGCCCCGCGCCGCGTGGTCCCGACCCCGATGGAGAGGTGATCGCGTTTCGGGAAAACCCACGCATACCCGGAGGGCACAAAGCCAAAATCAAATCGCGCCGCGTGCAGCAACGGCGCCATTGCCTCCGGCGGCAGCGTCACTTCGCACTCGAGCGCAGGCACGACATGCCGCAACTCCGGCCTCCGAGTCTTTCGTGCGACGACACTGTTTGCCCCATCCGCGGCAATGACGAACCGAGCCCGCATCGGGCCTGCGCTGGAATCGAGCAGGACATCATTTGGGCCCGGTGACACGTCGAGCACCGTTGTCCCGGCAAACAACCGCGCTCCCGCCTGCTGCGCAGCAGTCGTGATCAAGTGGTCAAAGCGATCGCGCATCAACATCGAGATGACAGGCCGGTCCCGACGGCACACGAACCGCATATCCGGCCGGTGGTGGACAAGTTCCGCGGCGAAGCACTCACGTTCCACGGCTGCGCGGAGATCAAGGGGTAACAGCGCCACGGCCCGGCGCAACACGCCACCGCCGCAGGTCTTGTAGCGGGGTGGCACCGCTTTTTCGATGAGGCCGATGCCGAGCCCCCGCCCGCCGAGAGCCAGTGCGGCGGCTGCGCCCGCCGGGCCCGCGCCCACGATCGCGACGTCGAGCTCGATGGGCTTTTCCGAGGAAGGAATGGCGGTTGGACCGGGGCGAATCACGTCCCCCGTGTTAAAGGAGAGTGCGGTCCGTTGTCACCGCATTCCGGGCGAGAATCACTCCGGCCCGCGGCCTGCTCTCCGCCCGATGAGGGACGGTGGCCAGTCCGGACGACCGAAAACCGGTCCGACGACTGAAACCGATCCGTTTATTTTGAGATCAGGGTGCCCTTCATGCCGACCATGAAATGTGCGGGGAACGAGCAGAGGTAGGGGTACTCCCCAGCCGGGGGTACGGTAAACGTCACTTCATCCGATTTGCGTGGTCCGATCAGAGCGGTGTGGGCGATGACCTGGGCCTTGAGCGCCGCGGGGATGT
>CAIYXO010000962.1 GCA_903930165.1 uncultured Verrucomicrobiota bacterium
GAAGAGTGCGATCTTGGATCCGACCACCGTCTCGCCCGGGACCGCCTCCACGGGCATCCGCGGCGCGCGGTTCCAGACGTCGAGGATCCTCGGCTGCGACCGGTCGAGCGAGTAGGCCCGCAGCAGCGCACCCCACGGCTTCGCCTCGGCGGCATAGGGCCGATCGTTGTTGCCCTCCGCAGTTTCGGGGAATCCGCCGAGGGTCTTCGTGTTCAGCGCCTGCAGTCCGACGGCGAAGCCTTCCCCGCGCGCCACGCCGACCACCTCGCCGACCGTCCGCCCCAGAGCGACCGGGAACGGGCCCCAGAGCGCCGCGTCGACGCCGCGGGCCGGACTGATCTCGACCAGTTCCAGCGAGAGGTGCGTGGGACCTTCGCGCACGGCCACCACCGCCTCCACGCCGGACTTCGGATACCGCAGCCGGAGGCGGCCCGACGCCGCGTCCCACTTCGCCCCGTCGGGCGGCTGGTCCACGCCGGCCAGACGCAGCCGCAACAACGGCGCCGCCTCGTTGGTGGCGAGCAGGTTCCTGGAGTCGGAGCGCCGGACGATGCCGGTCAGGAAGCCGTCGTCCCGCAACGTGAACCGGGTCTCGTCGGTGGACCATTCGATGCCGGCCGCGGCGACCCCGTTGAGCGCGAGGATCAGGAGGCTGGCGAGGCGGAAACGGAAGGGACTGTGACGGATAGCGGGACGCATGGGGACGCGGATTGGAGAAAGGGGGGGTGGCGGATCAACGGGACCGGGTCCGACCCGGCTTGGGCAGCCTCAGGACGCCGCGCAGATGCGGCTCGAGTCCCTCGGCGCAGTAGTGGAAGCCCAGGGAGTTCGGGTGGACGCCGTCGACGAGTCCCGACGACCGCTCCTGCGGGATCATCTCCCGTCCGTCCACGAAGCTGATGCGCCGGTCGCCGGCCTTGCGTCGCGCCTGCACCAACCCACGGGCGGTGGCTCGTTTCCGTTCGTTGACCTCGTGGGCTTCCGGGGATCCGTCCTCGGCGGGAAACCAGAACGGCCCAACGACCAGGATAGGCACCGTCGGATGCCGCCGACGCAACGTGTCCACCACGCGCGGCAGCGCCTCCTCGAAGATCTCCGGTGAGGGGTTGGCCCAGAAATCGAGCACGTAGGCCGCGGGATCGAGCTCCGCCAGGGCGTCCGCCACGGGCTGTTCGCCCAGTCCCGCCCCGGAGAAGCCGAGGTTGATGAAGTCGAGGTCGAGGCTCCGGCAGACGATCGCGGGGTAGCTCAGACCGGGATTCTCCGCGCAGCCGCCCTGGGTGATCGAGGATCCGTAGAACACCACCGGCTTCGGGAGCGCGAACGGCGACGGAGCCTCCACCTTGGCCCCTTCGTCGAGGGAGATCCGACCCAGCGCGACGCCCTTGTAGAGCGGCAGGTAGACCAGCACCTCGCGCATCCGGCGTTCCTTCCCCAGGTTCCACTCCCTCCGGATCAGCCCCTCCCGGTCCGGCCACGCGCTGTTCCGATAGCGGCCGTCCACGTAGAGATCGAAGCCGCTCTGCCCCACCGTGGTCATGTGGTGCATCGTGGAGGTGTCGCTGTTGGTCGCGACCAGGGTCAGTTTCGTCGAATCGGTCCGGAACCGGAACCGGCCGCCCGAGGGATGCTGGGCGAGGCCCCACACCGCCGTCGGAAGCCCTCCCTTCAGGCGGGTCGGCAGACGACGCAACGCCGGGGCGTCCTCCGAAAACCATCCGAGCCCCGCGACATGGAGCTCCGGTGAGCCGGGTCCGAGGACCACCGTCTGGGCCCGCAGCCCGAAGGCCAGCAAACCGGCGAGAAGGACGAATCGGCGACAGGACATGCAGTCATCCGAGCAGCGACCGCTTCCGATCGCGAGCGGGAAGAAGGCGGGGAATTCGTGATTCCCGATCAGTGATTCCCGATCTCCCGAAAGTGGCCGCGGCTGCCAAGCTGCGGATTCCTCGCCATTCCCGGTTTCCGATCCGGGAACGGACCTCACCCAAATGCGCCAAGACGCCGACGCGGCAACGGATTCGGGACCAGGGGAGTCGATCACCATTGGTGTCTCCGGTTTTGCCACGGTGGACCCGCGGTTTCCTCCCCGCTCCCCTGCGGCTTTGCGGCTTCGCGTGCCAATCCCCACGGCATCGGTCCGAATGGCATGCCGCTTCACCCCCCGGGCTCAGGCCGCGAGACGGCGGAGCCGCAGGGCGGCGGCGTCCCCCTTCTTGGCCGGAAGACGGACCGCGTGCCGGATCATCCATCGCCGTTCCCGCGACGCCCCTTCCACCCAACGTTCACAGATCCCGAAGGCCAGGTCGGGATGGTCCTTCGCGATGTCACCGAGGTGGTTCGCCACGCTGCGTCGGACGTACAGGTCCGGGTCGTCCCGCAACGCCTCCAGGATCGGCAACGTCGGCGACGGATCCCGGACCAGGGAGGGGATGCGCATCGCCCAGGGCAGCCTGGGCCTGGAACCCTCGGAACACAGCCGCCGCACGTGCGGATCGGGATCGCGCGTCCATTCCATCAGGCGCTCCACCGTGCGACCCGGCCATCGGACCAGGAAGGGACGCATGGAGAACTCTGCGGTGAAACGCCGGGTGATCTCGTGCTGGGCCCGCATGGAGACCTCGAACGGGTCCGCACCGCCGTTGCCTTCCGCATCCAACCCGTACTCGGCCACGAAACTCACATGCGGCAGATGGAAGAAGCCGCCCAGGCCGAGGTCGTCGGTCTGCGAGAGCGGCGGCGTCAGGGAACGCACCAACACGTCGACGGCCTCGGAGTAGAGCGGCGGCAGATGCCTTCGCAGCGCCGAGGCCAGGTGTCTTCCACGCTGGAGGATGGACAAGGGCGCCAGCCCCTCGCGGGAGTCGGCACCGAAGGCGGCGACGTCGAAACCGGGATGCACGCGCCGGATGTTGTGGGCCAGACATCCGATCGCCTCTTCGTCGAGCAGTGCGGCCAGCGAACTGCCCTTCTGGATCGACTTCGGAGCTGAAGGCAGGCAGGGAGCCGAATCGGCCTCGGGTGCGGGAGCGGGATTCATGGTCGGACCTCGGAACGGACCGATCTTCTTCGGACACGGAACCCTGTCCATCCGGCAACGGGTCCTTGGTCCACGCCGTTTTTCCAGAACCGGAGGCCGGGGATCTTGTTGCGACACCCTCGGGCGGCACATCCCCTTCCCTCCGACCATGGACGAACGCCCATCCTCGGAAACGCCGTACGGAGAACTCGGTTGGGAGCTCACCGAAAATGTCCTGCGCGTCGTCGCGGACTGCGTGGAACACGGGCCTGCGGCCGAGAGCCTCCGGACGACCGCGGAGTTCGCGCGCCGCCTGGCCCCGCACGGGAATTCCCTCGGGCTGCATGCCACCGCCTCGGCCGGCAGACTGGTGGTCTTGGTGGCGGAAGGCCGACCGAATCCGGGCCGGTCCTCCGTCCTGTCGATCGAGTGCACGGGTGGCCGGATCCGGATCGAGACGCGACATCCGGGCCGTGATCCGATGTCCTTCGACTACGCGGGAACGCGGGGACCGGAACCGGTGTTGGAAGAGATGATCCGTCTGGCCCAGATGCGGTCCTGGCGGATGCCGGATGTCGGACCGGTCTGAAGGATCCCGCCTTGGGACCGGTGTTTGGCGCAGTTGAGGAGGAGTCACCGCGCGAGGGCCCCTGCCGAGCCGGAACCGGCTCGCGCTTCGCCCATCCCTGGCGACGCTCACGGCGGCCGGCCTGCTTCCGTTGAGAAGCCATCGCTTCCCAAGCCAAACCGCGAAGGGTCGGTTTCGTGCGGCACTTCTTGCCGTCGGGATCACAATTTTCGCGGCACAACTGTGCTTCCGGAGACATTCCAAGCGTCGATGCGTTCCCAGCGCGGTACCAGTTCAAGCCCCGCGGCTTTTGGATCCCGAGGCCGACGGAACGTGCATGGAGCATGTAAGCCATTCGTCGATTCCATCTATCCAGCTGATGGACAGATTATTGAGCACCTTCAGCAATGATCTCCCCCCCCAGCGGGCATAGGCGGAGACCTCCTCGCATCGGCGCGGTGAAAATTGTCAGCAACGGTGCGTTCCACCTCATGGACGGAGCGTGACGAAGGGTGCCATCCTCGGACCGTACCCCTTTGGACACGCAGAGCACACACACGTACCCGAGTCGAACTGTCGTCATGAATCGTCGTCATCCCAAGTCCTCCGATCGCTGGAACCACCGCCGTTCGGCGCTGGCCCCGATCTCCACCACCGGCCTGCACCTCCGCGGTTCCGCACTGGCCGCCGCGGTCTTCTGCGGCGCCGGCGCCAATGCGGCGGTGCTCGTCAACCTCGACGCCACCGCCTTGCCCGAGGGCGCGCTGAGCACCTGGCAGAATTCCGGCACCGTCGGCGGCAGTTTCGCCTCCGCGGGAACGGCGGCCCCGAGCGTCGTCACCCAGTCCGGCGTGAAGGCCGTCGGGTTCACCGGCGCCGCCAACCACTTCCTCGGGCCGGTCGCCCCGGAGGCCATTACCGGCGCCGGTCCGCGCACCATCGAGGCCTGGGTCTTCAACCCCGCCGGATCCGACTTCGAGACCATCGTCGCCTGGGGGCGTCGCGAGGGTCCGGACAACACCAACAGCGGCTTCGGACATGGCGTGCACGGCACCTGGGGCGCCTTCGGCGGCTGGGGCGCGGCGGATCTCGACTGGGCGGGCAAGCTCGCCTTCGGACGCTGGAACTACGTCGTCTACACCTATGACGGCATCACCTCGAGCGTCTATTCCGACGGTGCCCTCGCCAATTCCGAGGATGTCACCCTCAGCACCTGGGCCGTCGACAACACGGCGGAGGTGAAGCCCCTGCCGTTCCGGCTCGGGGCCCAGAACCTCGCCAACGGCACGGTCGCGGTGAACGAGCCGGCCACCCTCGCGATGGCCCGGGTCCGCGTTCACGACGCCGCGCTCACCGCGGACGAGATCGCGGCGAAGTTCCAGTCGGAGAAGGGTGTCTTCGGCTACAACGACGACGACAACGACGGCCTTTCGAACGCGTTCGAACGCCAATACAGCGACATCCTGAACCCCAACGACGCCTCGGACGCCGCCCGCGATTCCGACAACGACGGGCTCACCAACCTCCAGGAGTTCACGCTCCGGACGGTGCCGAACAACGCGGACACCGACGGCGACGGCGCCAACGACGGTGCCGAGGTGAACCGGGCCGGCGGCGCGACCGATCCCCTGAGGGCCGACAGCGACGGTGACGGCATGCTGGACGGCGCCGAATCCACCGCGGGCACCAATCCTCTGCTGGCGGACACGGAC
>CAIYXO010000963.1 GCA_903930165.1 uncultured Verrucomicrobiota bacterium
CTGCCATCGGTTGTCAACGATGCAACGGCCGTCCATGCGTGGTGTTCCGTTCTCGTTCGTTCGGGTCGACCGGGCCGGCAACATGTCAAAACGTCAGTCCGCCACAGGTTTTCATTTCTCGTCGACGGGCGGGACGTGCCCGCTGTGGAATGTCTACGAGACCTTCGCCAATCCGGGCAAGATCCTCGTGCAGATCGCGCAGATGCCCGACGGCCGCAACTACATGTGGGTGGCCCGCACGGTGGAGCGCCGCGCGCATCGGTACGGGCAGCCGGGCAAGAGTTTCGCGCTCGGCCTGGGATGCGAAGTACGCCATGCCAATCGGCTCGTCTACTCGCGTGGGCTCGACCTGTCGTCGGACAGCGCCACGCCCATCGGCTCGGGGTGCCGGGTCTGCGAACGCGACAACTGCCCGCAGCGGGCGTTCCCCGCACTGGGGCGCGCCCTCGACATCGACGAGCACCGAAGCACGGTGTCGCCGTATCTGGTGAAGGAAACCCCATGAGCGAGATAGCCCGTATCCCACCCGGCGGACGCAGGGAACTCGGCCTGGTCAACTACGTCATCTCCCGGATCGCGGCGCGGCAGGTCCGCGCGCCGCACATGCACCTGTTCGAGGTTCTCGGGCAGCACAGGATGCTGTTCTGGACCTTCCTGCCGTACGGCGATGTGCTGCTGAACCATGGCAAGCTGCCCAAGACGGACAAGGAACTGGTAATCCTGCGGGTGGGCCACCTGCGCGGTTCGGAATACGAGTTGCAGCAGCACCGCCGGCTGGCGCGCTCACGCGGCGTCGACGATGCCCTGCAGGCCAAGATCTTCGAAGGCCCCGACGCCGAAGGCCTGACCAGCCGGCAGCGTGCACTAGTGCGCGCCGTCGACGAGTTCACCGCCGACCGCAATCTCTCCGACGAGACCTATACCGCGCTCGCGGCGCATCTGGACCGCCAGCAGATCATCGAATTCTGCGCTCTGGCAGGCCATTACGACACCATTGCGGGCATCCTGGCGACCCTGCGGGTGCCGATGGACTTCCCCGACTGACCGAAAGGCCTACAGGTACGTCACGCCGAGCACGATGATCGTGAAGATCACCGCCGACACCGGCAGTCCGGCCAGGAACGCCGCCCAGGCCAATTCCCGACGCTGGTAGCGCTGCCAGGCCAGGTACCAGACCGCCGCGGCGGCGAGGAGCACCACTGCCGTGATGAGCAGCACCAGAGTGCTGCTCGACGGCGATCCGACAGCCAGCGAGATGGCGACCAGCCAGAGGATGTGCCCGAGGACCAGACCGCCGATCCCGGCGACGATCACCGGTCGAACGTCGGACCGGATCAAAAGTTGATCATGTGGCCGGCGAGGCCGTGGAAGCACTCCTGCAGCGCTTCGGACAGCGTCGGGTGGATGTGCACGTTGCGGGCCAACTCGTTGGCGGTGAGGTCCCACTTTTGGGCCAGGGTCAGCTCGGCAACCAACTCGGAGACGTCCGGGCCGATCAGGTGGGCGCCGAGCAGTTCGCCGTATTTGGCGTCGGCGAGCACCTTGACGAA
>CAIYXO010000964.1 GCA_903930165.1 uncultured Verrucomicrobiota bacterium
AGCCCGTGGTCGTGTCCGCCCGGGTCGAGGATCCCGACGGGGTCAGCTCGGTCGCCCTGCAGTTCCGGGCAGGCGAGGCCGGCGCGTTCAGTTCGGTGGCGATGCGGGACGACGGTCTGGGCGGCGACCTGGTCCGGGGCGACGGCCTGTGGTCCGGCACCCTGACCGGGCGCCCCGCGGGGACCCTTGTCCAGTTCCGGGTCCAGGCCTTCGACGCCGCCGGAAACGCCGTTTCCTCGAGCTTCCCCTCGGGACCCGTCTTCGCGGGATCCCCGGCGGTGACCGAGGCGAATCTCCGCTGGGGCGACCCGGTCCCCTTCGGGACCTTCGCGCACATCCATTCCTGGACCACGCCCACGGTCGACAACGCGCTCAACGCCAACGGACTCGACAACACCTACCGCGACACGACGCTGGTCCACGGAAATCTCCGCGTGATCTACAACGCCGGCATCCGACGGAAGGGAAGTCCCTTCACCGGGCAGGCCGACTTCGCGGTGACGGTCGCCGATGACGACCTGTTGTTGGGATCCGCGAACCGGGTCTACGGGCTCACCGGAAACGGTGGGGAAGAGGCGACCCGCATGCGGACCCAGATCGCCAACTGGTTTTCGCGACGGATGGGGCTTCCATACCTCGAGAGCCACTACATCCGGTTCTTCCGCAATGGCGGTGCGCACGGCTCGGTCGGCGAGGATCTCGAGCAGCCTTCCAACGACTATGCCGAGGGCTGGTTCCCGGACGGCGAGGCTGGGGACCTTCACAAGGTCGCGTTCTGGTTCGAGGTGCGGGACGACGGCGGGTTCGACGCCATCGGCGCCGACCTCGGCGACTACCGGAATCCCGACGGTTCCTACAACGTTTCCCGATACCGCTGGAACTGGCAGCCGCGCCCGAACGGCACCACCGCCAGCGACTTCACCAACTTCTTCGCCCTGATCTCGGCGGCCAACCTCCGGACGACCAACTACATCCCTTCGATCCTCAACATCGTCGACATGGACCAGTGGATGCGGATGTTCGCGTACGACGGCGCCATGGGCAACTGGGACACCTGGGGCACGGGCAACAGCCAGAACAAGTACATCTACTACCAGCCCGGCGGTAGGTGGAACATCCTGCCCTGGGACATGGACTGGGTGCTCGGCGTGGGAGATGGGCCCAGCCGGCGGCTCTTCGACGGCAACGACGGCAACGTGAACTTCATGTTCTCGATCCCGGAGTTCCGGCGCATGGCGTGGCGCGGATACCAGGCCGCCGTGGACGGGCCGTTCCAGTCCGCGGAGTACCAGCCGCAGTTCAATGCGCGGTCCGCGGCGTTGGCCTTCAACCAGATCGGAGGAGTCACACCGCCGAACTCCATCGCCACCTACCTCAATGCCCGTCGGGACTACGTCGCGGGCCAGATCCGCACCACGGATTCCGCCAACTTCTCGATCTCCAGCAACGGCGGCGCCGACTTCACCTCCTCGACCGCCATGGCGTTGATCGAGGGAACGGCTCCCTTCGCCGCCGCCGGCATCGAGGTCAACGGCATCCGCATGCCGGTCGAATGGACGGATGTCGGCCGGTTCCGCCTCCGGGTGCCGTTGACCGGCGCCACCAACCGTCTGGCGCTCGTCGCGGTCGACCGTCTTGGAAACACCATCGCGGGCATGTCCGATTCGGTCACCGTCCGCTACTCGGGGGCCTTCGAGCAGGTGCAGGACTTCGTGGTGATCCACGAGATCCACTACAATCCGGTCGAGACCGGCGGTTCCTTCATCGAGCTGCACAACCGCTCCACCACGACCGCCTTCGACCTCTCCGGCGCCGAGTTGGGCGGTGTCGGCTACACCTTCCCGGAAGGTGCCGTGATGCCGCCCGGGGCCTTCTGGGTGCTCGCCCGCGACCGCGCGGCCTTCTCCCAGATCTACGGTGCGGGCGTGCTGCTCTACGACGAGTGGCAGATGGACACGGGCCTCGCCTTCCCCACCCACCTCATCGACATGATGCGGCTGCCGCTGCGCGCGGTGGCGACCGGCGGCGCGGCGCCGGATCCGTCGGCCTGCACGATCTACTACCGGGCGGCGACGTGCTCGTCGGTGGCGGACCCGGCGAGCCCGGTGCCCGCGATCACGGCGACCTGCGCGGGCCCGGGGCCGGGAGTCACGCTCACACCCATCGCCGAGGCCGACCTGCCGCGGCGTCAGTGGGTCTACGACTTCTATGCGACGGACCCGGTGAAGGTTGCGTTCTACCGGGTGAACGTGGACCTCCGCGACGGTCGGGTCGGCCAGCCCCCCGCGGAGGGACCGCCGCGTCAAGGGCCGAAGTAGCGACCGACTCTGGCCGCAACGCGACGCGTGCATACAGTGGCCGCGGGCCCGCCTCTCCGGTGCTCACGGAGCCTTGATGACCACGCAGCTCGCCTACTTCG
>CAIYXO010000965.1 GCA_903930165.1 uncultured Verrucomicrobiota bacterium
CGAGGAGACCCGGGCCAGGCCTCCCGACTCGAGGTCGGTCACCGAAAGGGTCCATTGGCCATCGGGCGAACCGTTGACCGCCAGGAAGGCATCGATGGCGCCAGCGAAGGTGGCGTCGCGGATGGAGAGGTCGGTCACCGTGGACGGATTGGCCGTCCGTCCGTCCGGCTGGTAGGTCCCGGAAAGAGCCACCGAGCCGGCTTCGAGATGGATGTCCTGGAGCGCCGCCCCGTCGAAGCGGACGTCGATGCCGTTCCCGGAGGCTCCGAAGGGGGTCGATCCCGTGCGGCCGACGCGGTTCATCAGCACCACCGAGACGCCGCTCTCGTGGGTGAGCCGGACGTTGAGGTCGCCATTCCACATCGTTCCCGATCCGCCCGCGCCGTCGCTGCCGACGATCTGGACCCAGACCGAGATGTCCTGGACCTGGGTGAAGCCCTCGAGGAAGCCGGTGTGGACGGTGCGGGTATCCGAGACGGTGGTTGGATCGCCGAGGAACGGCGCGTCCGGAACCTCGAGGTTCACGCCGGTCCAATCCCAGGTGAAGGCCGCGGCGCCGGCCGGAAGCGCACCCGCCGCGAAGGCCAGCAGGACGGTGGGGAGGATGAGATGGGGTTTCATGGACTGGATGGAGGACGGACTCGGTTGGCTCACTGGGCCGGAAGACAGCGGTAGAACCCGGCGCCGGAGGGCGCGGTGGGATGGGAATGGTCGACGAAGCCGCTCCCGGATGTCGCTGTGACCCGGGCCAACTCGGTCCAAGGTCCGGTCAGGTCCGCCGAGAACTGGACGGAGTAGGAACGCCCGGGAAGCCCGGCGAAGCGCAGGTCCATGCCGGTCGCCGGCGAGGTCGCCAGCCGGAGGAAAACGAGGTTGACCGGGATCTGCGAGGCCGCGCGGACGCGGACCGTCACCGTCCCCTGCGCCGTCCGGCCGCCCGCGGAGAGCGTGTAGCGGAAGGTGTCGGTGCCGACATAGCCGGCCGGCGGGGTGTAGGCGACGACGCCGGAGGAGAGCGTCACCGATCCGCCCTGGGCGGAAGCGGCCTCGACCGCGGTGAGGGAAAGCGTCGCGCCGTCGGGATCGGTGTCGTTGGCGAGGAGGCGGTCCGCACGGAAGCCGGTCGGGACGTCGTTCACCGTCTCGCCGAAGTCGGCGCCGGCGGACGGCATGCGCGCCACCGTCACCGCCACGAGGCACCGGGCCTCGTTGCCGGCGGCGTCGGTGACGATCACCGCCACCGAGGTGACGCCGGAGGTCAGGAGGGTTCCCGCGGACGGCGACTGCCGGAAGGTCAGCGTGCCCGGCTCGACGTCGGTGGCGGAAACGGAAGCGGTCAGGTCGGGCAAGGCCACGCCGGCCGGCCCGGACTGCACCAGGGCCACCGGCGCGGCGCAGGAGGTGATCGTGGGGGCGTTCCCGTCGACGATTCCCGCCACCGGGATCCGGAAGGTCCCCTCGTCGGAATCCGAGGTGGTCACGACGAGGTCGCCAGAGAAGGTCCCGCCGGAAGCCGCGGTCAGGACCGCCGTGAAGCGGAGGTTCTCCCCCGCGTCCAGCTGGACCGGGAACGTCGGGGCGTCCACGAGTCGGTAGCCGGCGGGGACCGCGACCGCGGAGACGCCGAGCGTGTCGTTGCCGACGTTGGAGACGCGGAAGTCGCGGGAAACCGGGACGCCGCCGCCGGTGACGCCGAAGTCCACCGGGGCGACCTGGCCGGAGGAGACCTCCAGCGGCGAGGCGCCGGTGACGTCGTGGACCGCCACCTCGGCCGGGGCGGTGTAGGAGAACTCGAGTCCCCAGGAGACGAGTGTGGCTTCGTCGCCGAGGGCGGAATCGATGACGGTGAGGGACCATTCGCCGTCGGGGCTTCCGACGAGCAGGCCGGAAAGCGGTGCCGTGCGCGGGTCGGTGTCGAGGGCGGCCTCGGGATCGACGTCGCGGGCGTCGGGACGCCAGCGGCCGGTCAGCGCGCCGCCGAGCGGATTGAGGACGTTCCGGTACACGTGGATGTCGCCGTTCAGGGCGGCGTCGTCGAAGACCACGTCGAGGCCGGCGTCGCCGTAGCCGTTGTCCCGCGTGGCGGTGCGGCCGGGGCGGTTCAGGAGGACGGCGAAGTTGGTCCCGTGTTCCAGGAGCACGTAGAGGTCGCCGTTATAGCCGCCCGCCGTCTGGAGGTGGACCGTCACCTTCTGCCAAGCGGAGCCGGGGACGACGCCGAGGATGCCGTTGGTGTAGGCGATGATGTCGCCGACGCCGGAGTCCGGGACGTCGGGAATGGGCCGGTTCACCTCCTGGGTGACGGACTCCGTCAGCGCCGCGCGGGCGACGAGGCCGACGGTGGCGAGGAACGCGGCGAGAAGGCTGCGGATCGATTTCATGGCCGGAGGATTCATGGGTCTCGGTTGCGGGGTTCCGGTCGTGTCAGAGGAAGCGGTAGTGGCCCGCCGCCGGTGTCGTGTAGTAGATGACGAAGGTCCTGCTCCCCGTCGCCCCGATGGTCCCGAGGTGGCGCCAGGTCACGCCGTTGTCGAGCGACTGCCAGACCTCGCGGGTGATGTACCGCTTGTAGCGGGCGACCTCGAACCGGGCGCCCCGCACGTAGAACGTCGCGCCCGCCAGGTCGCCCTGCGGCGCGGTGACATTGACCGCGACGGTGTCCACCACCTCGGCGCAGCCGCCGTCGGTGACGTTGACCGTGAAGCTGTCGCCGCCCACGAACCCGGCCGGCGGGGTGTAGACGATGTTGGTGCCGTTGTAGGCGACCGTTCCGCCTTGGCGGCTCCGCGTGGCGACCGAGGTCACCACCACGGCGTCGCCGTCGGGATCGTTCACCGTGCCCAGCAGTCGCGAGACGGTGAGCGTGACGTTGGTGTTGTTGACGACGCTGAGCGAGTACGGCGCGGCCACCGGCGGGCGGTTCACACGCACCCGGAAGGTGGTGGTGGCCCGGTTGCCCGAGGCGTCCTCGGCCGTGACGGTGACCACCGTCGTGCCGACCGGGAACACCGAGCCCGAGAGGCGGTCGGAGGTCACCACCGGCACCGAGCAGGAATCCGTCGCCGTCGGCAGCGTGAAGGTCGCCACCGCTCCGGCGCCGTTCGTGGAGCACACGAGGACGTCGGCGACTCCGCCGGCGAACACCGGCGCGACGCGGTCGACCACGCTGAACACGTTGGTCTGGCGGGTGGCGTTGCCGGAGGGGTCGGTGGCCGTGACCACGATCGGCCACTGGCCCGCGGAGACGCGGGTTCCGGCGACGGGCGACTGCGACAGGGCCACGGAACCGCCGGCGTCGCTGGCGGTGACGC
>CAIYXO010000966.1 GCA_903930165.1 uncultured Verrucomicrobiota bacterium
GGCCACCACCCCGCCCTCCTGGAGTCGGCGGATGACGCCGACGAACGCGAACGGATCCGAACCCACGACGAGAGTGTCGACGCCGAATCGCGCCCGGGCCGCGGCGCGGACGGCCGTGAGCCGCGGATCCGGCTCCTCCGCGCTCAGCACAAGGGGCCTCACCCCGAAGCCGGCGAGCAGCGGGCCACCCAGCTCCCAATTCCCGAGATGCGGGGTGACGAGGAGGACGCCCCGGCCTTCCGCCCGGGCCTTCCCGAAGGCACCCCAGTCCCCGGATGTCTTGAGCGAGGCGCCGTCGTCGGCAGCCGACTCCAGTCTCCAGAGGTGGACCAGCTTCTCCGCGAACTCGGCGTAGCAACGCCACGCGGCACGGTCGGCGGCGCGGGCGTCATCCCCGAGCAACGGCAGGAGGTTGGCCGCGACGAGGCGTCTCCGCCCCGGTCGCAGGGCCGCGTGAAGCCGGCCCAGCACGCGGGCCGGGCCGACGAGGAGTCGGCATGGGACGCAACGGACCAACGCGCTGGCCAAGGCCCAGGCGCCTCCGCCGTAGAGCGCCGAGGGACCCGCCACGGGACCGTCGACAGCCGCAGGACCCGCCCACCGCAGCCACCAGCCCGGGAGGAGCAGGAGCATCACGGCCATCACGCAGAGGACGCCGCCGGCGCAGACGAGGTCGAGCGAGGCGAGTCCGGCGTTGCTGCTCCAGGCCAACGACCCGAATCCGGCGACGTTCGCCCCGGCGCACAACAGCAACGCCCGCCCGGTCGAACGCCGCATGGCGCGCAGGTCGCCCCGATGGCGGCGCAAGGCGAGTTGGACATGGATCGCGGAGTCCACGGACGTTCCCAGCAACAGCGGCACCGCAACCAGGTTGAGCAGGTTCCAGGACGCACCGAGCAGGCTCATCAACGCGATCAGGACGAGGAAGCTCAGGGACAGCGCCGCGAGGGCGAGCAGCACCTCGATCCAACGTCGGAAGGCCAGCCAGAGGCATCCGGCCAACACCACGCCGATCACCGCGGTCAGCCACGCCACGCGTCCACGGACACGACCCAGCAGATCGGGTCCGATGCGGTCCCAGCCGGCCACGGCGACGCCCTCGGGAAGGCCCGTCAACGACACGCCTTCCGAAGCCGATTCCACCGTGGCCAATCCGACCCAGGAACCGTCCGGACGCCGGGCCCCGAACAGTCCGGCGAGCCAGCGGGCGCCAGCGTTGTCCGGCCAGAGGGGAACCCCTGACGATCCCCAACGGCGCCAGGCTTCGGAGACGCCCCGCACGAGTCCTCCGGCGGCATCGGTGAACCCCGCCACCTCCAGGGTCTCCGGCAACAGGGCGGCACGCTCCGACAGCGGACGGAGGAGGTCGCGGTTCGAGGAGGCCGCGGCGGGATCAGGCCAGAACGCGGACGGTGTCCGGAAGGATTCGATCCGGCCTTCGGCCTTGAGGCGTTCCAGCGCCGGACGCAGGGACGTCATCCGATCCCGGACCTCCACCGGATCCCGGCCGTCCAC
>CAIYXO010000967.1 GCA_903930165.1 uncultured Verrucomicrobiota bacterium
AGGCCAAGCTCACCGCGGTCCAGCTCCCGCTCTCGAACGGTCCCGCCATCGAGTACCAGGACCCCCTCGACGTCCCCCGCGGCAAGCTCACCGAACGCTTCGAGTACTACACGTTCCTGAACCGCGCCAACCCGGTGCACCGCGCGCTGCTTCGATTCACGGCCGGCGACGAGATCGCCTTCGAGCGGGTCTATTCGTGGCTGGATGCCGCCGTGGTCGATCCGGGCCTGGTGGCGAACACGACCGCGACCAACCTCGCCGGCTGGTACCCGAACAACCGGTCCTTCGGCTGGACCAACCTTTCCGTGGTGCCCCGCATCGTACAGACGACCGTCTCCGTCGGTGACCGGATCCCGGCGCCGGCAGGCGAGATCGGAGCGACCGGGACCAACTACCTGGCCGGCCACATCCGATCCGAGCTGGGTACCAGCTACCATCCCGGCGCCTATGTGAACCCGTTCACCGAGGGCTTCGACGAGGCCAACAAGGGGGCGATCATCCCGGTGAACGCCATCCCAGGCGCCGACCGGCTCGAGGTTTGGTGGTTCCGCCGCAACCAGCCCGACCTCACCCGTGGCTTCGGATACGTCAACTGGCCCGCGGTGATCGGCCGCTACACGATCCAGTGGCCGTCGGGCGGATCGGAGATCGTTCTCGCGTCGAACGCCGGCAGCGGCGACTTGCCGAGCCTCGTGGCGCGTGGACGCATCTACGTGCAGAACGACCCCACGGCTCCGGGCTACAATCCCAACGAGGAACATGCGCTCATGATCGGCGGCCGCGCCTGGGCGTTGCGCGACGACCTCAACATCACCACCCAGAACGGCTATTCGTCTGCCCCGTTCGTCCTCGTGGACTACTTCGAGGCCGACGGCCGCCCCGCGATGCGCGCCTTCCAGGTGCTCCGGGAGAAGCCCTCCAGCGGGATCCTCTTCGACTATGTCGCCGAGGCGGGCCGGATCCTGCAGGCTCCGCTGCCGCTGCCGCTGCTGCCGCCCCCGGTGGAGGGAACCGGCGCCTCCGCCGTGAACTACAACGTGGAGCCGAACCCGTCCGCGGGCGACCTGCCTTCCGGCTGGGATCCTTCGCGGGACGCCGCCGGTCCCTTCGCGCACTATCGGTCCTTCACCTTCCGCGACCGAAAGGAGTCCCACTGGCTCTACCGCGGCCTCCACGCCGGTCTGCCCGCGTTGGTCGTCGGCCGCTACGACACCAACTCCGGCGCCATGGCCACGACCAACACCGCGGTGGCCGTGGTCGGACAGCCATTCACCCACACCCTGCACGCCACCCGCCGCGCCGAGGGCCTTGCCGTCGCCTTCTCCGGAGCCCGCCCGGGCTGGATCTCGCTCTCCGGCATCGCCGTGACCGGACAGCCGGCGGCCGGTGACGTCGGTACGAACACGGTGACCCTCGTGGTCACCTCCACCGAGGACGGTGCGGTCGCGACCAACCGCCTGGTGCTGCAGGTCCGCTCCTCGGGAACGGTCGACGCCCAGGCGCCGCTGCGCATCCCGAGCACCAACTCCTACGCCGGGGTCGCCGTCGAACACGTCGGCCGTCCGCCGTTCCTCGCGAACCCGCCGACGCCGACGAACTCCTTCACCATGCGGTTCTACTACCGCACCGAGGCCGGCTTCGCCTGGCCCGGGATCAACGACCCGCCGGCCGTCGGATCGATCGTGCCCTACCTCCGGCCGCGGAACGGCGCCTCGTTCGTCGGCGATCCCGCGGCCAAGGGCACGCCTTCCCTGGACATCGTCTACCGCCCCGTCTGGCCGGCCAGCACGCCGGTCCTCCTCTACGGCGAGACGCTCACGGACCCGAAGAACGGCCTTCCCGCCGTGCGCGGCCAGACCAGCGCGGGCCTGCTCTACCAGCAGTCGATCGCCCGCGACACCAACCGCAGCCGCATCGCCGTCGTGCTCGCGGATCCCACCCGCCAGAAGGTCTCGGACATGGAGGCCGCCGGCCTCGACGCCCTGCCCGCCGGCATCCGGACCAGCAGCACCGGGGGACGCACCTTCTTCCCCAACCTGCCTCCGCACCTCGCCTCCCGGCTCTATCTCGACCCCGACCGCGGGGCCAAGGGATCGCTGGTCCTCGAGGGCGAACGCATCGACGAAGGCGTCGGCGAATCCTACCTCCTCCTCAACGTCCTCCGCGGGTCCGACCTGGACACGGTTCTCGCCCAATGTCCGACGGGCGACCCCGACCGCGACAAGTGGGTCGGGCTCGTCGAGGGCCTGGCGACCGACCTGGAAACCTTCCGCGAGAACCCGGAAGTCCCGGGAACCTACCGTCCGGAGGCGTCGCTCACGCGGACGGCCGACGCAGGAACGCTGCCCGAGGTCACCGATCCCGACGTGGCGGTCGACTCCTATGCGCTGAGCGCCGCGGGGCCTGGTGACGGCTACGTCACGCTGGTCTTCGGCAACGGCCGCGCCTTCACGCCGCCCGGCGAGCCGGTGTCGCTGGCCATCGTCCGGGTCGCCGGCGAACTCTATCGCGGCCAGCTGAAGCCCGTGCCGTCGCTCAATCCCCTGAACGAGCTCTTCACCCTCCAGCACAGCGCCGACCTCGGCGGGCGTTCCGGGGAGTACGAGTACGAGTGGCGCATCGGACGTCCGGTCGACGGCGTTCCGCCCGCCTCGGACGCCGGGATGACGGCCTACCGTTCCCTCACCAACGCCCTGGACGTCCCCAGGTTCACCCTCGGCGGCGCCGGCGTGGACGTGCTCGCCGACAACTACGTCGTCCTCCGCTACCGTCCGGTGAACCCGGCCCATCCGCTCCACGACCAATGGTCCCCATGGACCGATCCCCAGCTCGTCGAAGGTTGGATCAAGCGTGTCCTCGCCGGCATCAATCCCTTCAACCAGCGCGTCTCCGACCTCTTCAACAACCAGGTCAACACCGAGGCGAGCCTCATCTCCCAGGCCGGCGCACGCTGGGAAGGGGACGTCGCCCTCAGCCTCGAGAACATCAACGAGCACGGCCTCATCGCCATCTACGAGACGGTCCTGCGGCGCGGCCGCATGCTGAGCGTGGACGCCGGAATCAACGATCCCGGTGCCAACGACGCCCTGCTGCTGGCCGCGGGCTATCTCAACGACCTCTACAGCATGCTCGGCAACGAGGCCTACGCCGACGCTGCGGATCCGACGATCGGCATCGGGACGCGCGACCGGACCTACGGGGACGTCGCCACCTCGCTCTTCTCGTTCAAGGGCCAGACGGCGAGCCTGATGGAGGAGGAGTTGGCGCTGCTGCGCGGCCGTGACGACGGCGTCCAGCCGGGCGTCAAGGTCCAGCCGGTCTACAACCGCCTCTTCTGGAACTACACCCGCGGCATCGACTCCGGCGAGGTCGTGTACTCGCTCAACTACGACATCCGGGAGAACGCAGCCGACGGAGCCGACGGCGTGGTGAACGCGTCGGACGCGCGCCGCATGTTCCCGCAGGGCCATGGCGACGCCTACGGCCACTACCTCACGGCCATCAAGGGCTACCACGAGCTCCTCTTCGATCCCGACTTCGAATGGGTGCCGCGTTCCGAGGCCGTGACGGTCCTGGGACAGGCGGTCCAGGTGGACTACATGGACGAGCGCAAGTTCGCCGCCGCGGCGGTCTCGCTGGCCCGCACCGGTCTCCAGGTCGTGGACCTGGTCTGGCGCCAGGACATCCCGCCCGGCACCGGTGTCGGCTGGAGCCGGTTCGCCCCGGTGCACGTGAACACGAACGTCACGCCCGCCACGGAACGGTTCTGGGGACTCGACCACTGGTCAACGCGGACCGGGCAGGGGGCCTACCTCAACTGGATCATCGGCAACGCGATGCTGCCCTCCACGGATCCCGATCCGACCCATGAGGGGATCCGCAAGATCGACCGCACCACCGTTCCCGAGCTGACCGAGCTCGTGACCACCGCCGAGAGCGTCCAGTACACCATGGACTCCGCGGAGGGCGGGCTCACCGCGCTGGGCCTCCCCGCCGGCGGCATCGCCTTCGACATCGACCCGAACCAGGTGGTGGGTTCCGAGGGCGGCACACACTACGAACAGGTGGAGCGGAGGGCGATGGCCGCGCTCTCCAACGCCGTCTCGGCCTTCGACGACGCGAAGGACGTCTCCCGCCTCATGCGCAGCGAGACCGACTCCCTCGCGGAGCTGCAGGAGAAGATCGCCGACCAGGAACGCGCCTGGGAGAACCGCCTGATCGAGCTGTATGGCACGCCGTACACCGACGACATCGGGCCGGGGCGGACCTACCGCCAGGGCTACGCCGGTCCGGACCTGTTGCACTACCAGTACGTGGAGACTCCGACATCGCGGCCTTCCGAGGTCTCCTTGCGACGCCGTTCCACGGGCGACGTGTCCCTCGAAGCCCGTGAGGTCCGTCTCGACATCCAGCAGATCTCCACCGATTGGCGCACACGCCTCGAGGGCGCCATCAACGACATCGTCCCGGCCACCGGTTCCACCTACGCGTCGGGAACGCACTACTTCACGCTGAACGTCGACGCCGAGGGCATTCCCGCGAAACCGGAGAACTGGAACGGCATCCGTTCCAGCCCCGGCCGGATCCAGCAGGCCCTCTCGACCCTGATCCAGGCGCGGGCGCGGCTCATGGACGCCTTGGACGACGCCGAGGGAGCCAAGGAGGACCTCGACCAGGCCATCTCGCTGTTCCAGAACGAGGTCTCGGTGCAGTCCCGGATCCTCGACCTGGAACGCGACCTCCTGATCGCCGAGCAGACCCTGTCCTCCGTCCAGTTCGCCGCCGACATCTGGGAGCGCGCGACCGAATCCTCCAAGAGCGTCGCCCAGCGCCAGATGGAGGTCATCCAGGAGTCGATGCCGACGATGTTCATCGCCGGTCTCGCGGCCGGCGGCGACCTGACCGCGCCGGCCCGCGGTGTCGTGGGACAGGCGTCCGCGATCACCACCGGGGTGTTCGAGTGGGCCGAGTTCCTGCGCTTCTTCGCGGTCCGCGGCCTGGAGTTCGGAACCGAGACCGCGGGACGCTGGGTGACCGCGGACGACATCGCGCCGCTGGAGCGCGGCCTCGAGCGGACCGCCGCGGTGGCCGACCTCGTGGGCGCCATCAACGGACTCGGCGACCATTTCAGCATCATCGACCACAGGCTCCGCGAACTCGACGACGCCCGTCGCGCCTACCGTGCCCTCGTGGCGGAAGGGGAACGTCTCCAGGACGAACGTCTCGCGTTGCGCCGCCGGTCCGCGGCGCTGGTCCAGGGCTTCCGGACCCGAGACGCGGCGTTCCGGATCTTCCGCAGCGAGAAGCTGGAGCGCTACAAGAGCGTCTTCGACCTGGCAGCCCGCTACACCTACCTCGCGGCGAACGCCTTCGACTACGAGACCGGGCTGCTCGGCTCCGACCGTGGACGCCAGTTCCTCCAGCGCATCCTCAAGTCACGCGCGCTCGGCGTCGTCCGCGACGGCCGCCCGCAGTTCGCCGGATCCGACTCCGGCGATCCCGGCCTCTCCGGGGTCCTCGCGGAGCTCTCCGCGGACTGGTCCGCCCTGCGCGGCCGTCTGGGGCTGAACAATCCGGACGTCTATTCGACCACCGCGTCCCTCCGGACCGGACTGCATCGGATCCTGCCGGGCGCCGAGGGCGACGCCACGTGGAAGGACATCCTCGCCGCGGCCCGTCGCGACAACCTGCTCACCGACGAGGACGTTCGGCGCCACTGCCTCCAGTTGGGCGCCCAGAACGGTCTGCCGGTGCCGGGCCTGATCATCGAGTTCTCCACCGTCATCGCCGAGGGACGCAACTTCTTCGGCCGGCCCCTGGCCGCCGGCGACGTCGCGTTCAGCCCGAGTTCCTACGCGACGAAGATCTTCGCGTCCGGTGTCGCGTTCGAGGGCTACCGCGGCATGGACCAGCCGTCGGCCAACGCCGGCACGGTCGCCGGAAGCGGAGGTGTCTCGCCCACGGATCCCTCGCTCGTCTTCCTGGATCCTTCCGCCCTCTCCGCCACGCCGTACGTCTACCTGATCCCGGCGGGCGTCGACTCGATGCGCAGCCCGCCGATCGGCGACTCCTCCGAAATCCGGTCGTGGAACGTCCACGACGTCACCGTCCCGCTGCCCTTCGACATCGGAGGCATCGAGGCCTCGCTGCGCGAGGTCGAGATCGGGTCCGACACGCTCTCGGAGAGCCTCTTCGCCATCCGGGGACACCAGGCCTTCCGGGCCGTGGGATCCTCGACGGTCTTCACTCAGGACCTTTTCGGTGCGGGCGGCCGCCTGATCCCGTCGCAGTTCACCAACCGGCGGCTGATCGGCCGCTCCGCGTGGAACAGCCGTTGGAAGCTGGTGATCCCGGGTTCCACGCTGCTGAACGACCCGGACGAGGGACTCGACCGCTTCCTCCGCACGGTGAAGGACGTCCGCGTCCACTTCGTGACCTACTCGTACTCCGGCAACTGACCCGACATGAAACATCTCCTCCGCCTGATGCTGCCGCTTCTGGTCTCCGCCGGGATCGCCCGTGCGTTTCCGCCGGCTCCCCACCACGTGCTTTACGGCACGGTCCGCGACGAGCAGGGGCACCCCCTCCGCGCCGGCGCGGCCGAGGTGGTCCTCGAGACCACCGGCGGCGTGGTGATCCGCGCCAACACCGTCGACGGCGCCGAACCCGGCGTGAACTTCGCGCTGGTCATCCCGATGGACGCCGGAATCACCGGCGGGCCCTATCGTCCCACCGCCCTCAATCCCCGGGTCCCGTTCCGCATCCGTGTCCGGATCGGACAGGGCTACTTCCTCCCCATCCAGATGCGCGGCGACTTCGCGGTGCTGGGCCGGCCCGGTAGCCGCACACGCATCGACCTGACGCTCGGTGAGGACGCCGACGGCGACGGCCTGCCGGACGCGTGGGAACGGATTCTTGCCGGCCAGGCGGGTCTCGGCTCCGACCTGGGTGCGGTCGATGGGGCGGGCGACGTCGACGGCGACGGCATGAGCAACCTCGACGAGTACCTCGCCGGGACCTACGCGTTCGATCCGGCCGACGGA
>CAIYXO010000968.1 GCA_903930165.1 uncultured Verrucomicrobiota bacterium
CCCGGACCGGATCCGAGCACCTCCAGCTCCCATCCACCGACACGGGCGAGCTGTCCCGTGGTGCCCAGCAGGAGCTGGTTCTTCAGCAGTTCCGCCTCGGCCCGACGGCGCTCGACCGACTCCAACGCCTGGCCCACCAGGGCCCCAACGGCGCTGACGAACGCGACCTCGTCCGGATGCCAATGGCGCCGGGGACCGAGGTGCTCCATGCAGAGCACCCCCCGCAACGCTCCTCCGGACTGGATCGCGACATCCAACAGCGAGGAGATGCCCAGCGGCTTGAAGTATCCTTCCACCATCTCGGCGATGCGCGGATCGGTCAGAACGTCGTCGGCAACCAGACGGCTCCCGGAACGGACCGCCGAGAAATATCCCGGATACTGGGACACCTCGAGCTGTGCCCCCGGCGAGTGGCGACGGCCATCCGCCTCGAACTGGGTCTCGCATCTCAGAACGGCATCCTCTTCACCCAGAAGCCAGATCCCGACCCGGGCGACCTGCACGGCATCCGCGACCTGCGCGGTGAGACGCTGGAAAAGTTCCTCGAGGTCGGTGGCCTCGCCGGTGTCCTCGAGCACCAGCTTCGCGATGCACTCGTTGAGCCGACGGACCCGGTCCTCGCGCCCCTCCAACTCCTCGCGGGTCGTCTCCTGTTCCGTGACGTCCATGTTGAGCCCGATGGCCCGGATGATCCTGCCGTTGGCATCCCGGTGGAGATAGCCCTCGGCGGCGATATGGCGGATCGAGCCGTCCGGGAGCCGGATGCGGTAGCGCGTGACGTAGTCCTTCCGTCCGTCGAAGGCCCGCTGCATGTCCGCAAGGACTGAAGGGCGGTCTTCGGGAAGGATGAGCCCCATCCAGCAATCGTGGCTCCCGTCGAACCGGGACGGCTCGATGCCGAAGATCTCGTACATCCGGTCGTCCCAGGTGGTTTGGTCGCGGACCGCGTCCCAATCCCAGACCCCGAAGCGACCCGCCTTGAGCGCCAGCGAAAGGCGTTCGTTGAGGCGCAGCGCCGAGGCTTCCGCCTGCTGTCGACGCTCGATGTCCGCCCGCAGTTCCGCGGTGCGGTCACGGACCTCCGCCTCCAGGCCGGCCGTCTGGCGACGCAGGCGTCGGCTCACTCCGAACAACGCGACACTCAGCAATGCGAAGATCGCTCCCCCGGTGGCAAGCGCCGGACGGAACCAGCGCCGGTCCTCGACGGGCAACGGTCGGACGACGAGGTCGAAGGTCGCCGGAGTCGGATCCTCGTTGCCCAATCCGTCGCGCGCCCGGACCTCGAACCTGTGAGGGCCGACCTCCAGGTCGTCCAGCGGCAAACCCTTCTCCGGCCAGTCGAGGTAGCCACTCCAAGGCCCTCCGTCGAGTCGGCGGTTGAAGCTGTACCGGCGGTGGCGGGACTGGGGCGCGAAGGCTTCGGCTCCCCGGGCAAGCAGCCGCGCGTCCGAACCCACCGTGAAACGCTGCGGCCCGTCCAACAGGGTCTCGGGCGGACTCGTCGGAACCGTTCCCGGCCCGATCACGCCATTGCGGGTCTCCACCCAGATGGAGCCGTCCCGGGTCCTCAGCATCGACCGGATCGTCGAGTCGTCCGGCAGCGCCACATAAGTCGGCGAGGACCAGGAACGGGTCTCCCAAAGAACGATCTCCGACCCGTCCCCGACCATCAGCGTCCCGTCGCGTCCCAGCCACAGCGACTGGCCGAACCGTATGGGATGGCTCAGCCAGTCCCCGTCGCGGTTCATATGGATCCGGGCCTTGCCATCCGGCCCTTCCTGACTGAGGAACACGGACACGTCGCCCAGGCTCGCAGCATCGGTGAAGACATGATCGCCGGCCGAGGAGGGACGCAGGCGCCACGGCGCGGACTTCGCCGACTCCAACAAACCGCGGTAGCCGAAGAGATAAACGCGGTCCCGTGACGCGCGAAGCTTGGGCCAACTGATGCCATCTCCGCCTTCGGCGATTTCCTGCCTCTCCGGTTGCTCGCCGCGGATGTGATGAACGGAGAAGTCGGAACGGTCGATGTCCGTGGCCACGATC
>CAIYXO010000969.1 GCA_903930165.1 uncultured Verrucomicrobiota bacterium
CCAGTCCTCGGCCACCCTCAACGGGACCTACACCGCGACCGGCCTGACCCCGGTCGTCAGCGGCAACGTCAGCACCGTCACGATCGCTCCGACCGACAGCGGCCGGTTCTATCGCCTGGTTCGCTGATCCATTCCTGAAACGCCAAGGGGGCCGGCTTCCTGCCGGCCCCCTTTTTCGTGCCCAAGCCCGGAACCAGGGAACTGGAGGAAGGGTCGATCACCGAACGGTGGTCACGCGTTCGGCTCCGGATTCAGCGCCCCGTTGGCGACTTGGCGAATCCGCGTGGGGTCTGTCTTCGCCCCCTTGGCTGTGAACCGCGTCTCCGGTCACGGCCGAGTTCAGGTGCCTCTTCCTTCTGTGTGTTCCTCCGCGAGCCCCGCGCCTCCGCGAGAAAACACCCTCCTCTCTTCCGGGATCCGCACCCGCCGGAAGTCGCACGCGGAGCCGCGGAGTCC
The DNA here is from genome assembly GCA_903930165.1 of uncultured Verrucomicrobiota bacterium. Classification (GTDB taxonomy): domain Bacteria; phylum Verrucomicrobiota; class Verrucomicrobiia; order Limisphaerales; family UBA9464; genus SXXZ01. The sequence continues at coordinate 457 of CAIYXO010000969.1, forward strand.
GCGGAGGATTCCCAAAGGTCCAGACCGGCCGAAGCCGGGACTCCCCGCCTTGAACGAGAGGTCTTCGAACCCTTCGCACCCTTGGCTGTGAACCCCGGCTTCAACTAACCCCCCGTGCGAGGTGGACCCCTTCTACGCACGCCACCATGACGGCTCTGCGGCTCAGCGTGCCGATCCCTTCCGCATCGTCGGCTCAGCGCCCGTTCCACTGCTGGTTGCGCGGCTTCATCCGTTCCGGATCCGGCTTGGTGTCCGCCTTCAGCACCACGTTGGTCCCCGAGGTCCATGGAATCTCCCGGAAATCGACGAACAGCGTCCGCGGCACCATCTCAACCGCGTGCCCGAAGGCATTGATGGAAATCGTCCCCGGCAGCTGCGTGTTGTCCAGGAACACGATCGGACCGAACGGCGTCGTGTTGGTATCCGGCCGCGTGTACACCCAGGTGATGGGCCCGTTGGTGACCCGCGGCGCCACCTCGCCGGGGAAGGACAACGAAAGCGGTCCCTCCTTGAGGATGCGCGGATGGTCGATCCGGAGCTGGGGCGTCCCGTCCTGCAGGCGATCGAAGGTCAACCGCCATGCCCCGCTGCGGACGCGGTACGCCTGGCACCCGCCGTAGATGGACACGTAGAGGAAGAGGGTGCCGATGAAGACTCCGAAGAACTTGCGGAGAGCCTTCTCCGCCTCCGGTGAGGGATCGTTGCTCAAGGTCCGGAGACGGTACCTCCAGACCGCGTCGGATCAAGCCGGGGACGTACCTGCTGCCGCCGGCGCGGCCGCGTCCGGGCGGACCTCGGCCGTTTCCGGGGCGACGCTTGCGGCGGCGGGGGCCGCCTTGCCTCCGAGGATCTTGAACATCACCGCCCCGCAGGTCGGGCATTTGCCCTTCACCGCCTTGCGGCCGTTCTTCATCACTTCCTCCACCGCCTCGGAGATCGGCTTCTTCGCCTTACATTTGACGCAATATCCTTCGAGCATGGTGGCCGCCCGGAAGTTCGTGGAACGCCCGCCGGGCTTGTTGGACCTTGTCGTCGCAGGCATCCCAAGTCAATCCGACCCGGTACCGCGTCGGAGTCGGTCCGGTTTCGACCGTCTCCGGCTCACCAGGCCCGTTCGATGGAACGGCGCTGCCACAGGAACTCGAACATGTTGCCCTCGTGCGGCTGGTCCCAGGAGATCTTCATCGTCGAAACCGGGCCGATGTTCAGGCGCTCGATGTGGGCGTAGGCCTCCAGCTCCGCGATGAACGCCGGATCCTTCGTGATCGCCGTGCAGGCCAAGGTGTATCCGATGTGGCGCAGCATCTCCGCCTGCGGCACCTGGACCACGCTGGCGTAGGGACAGAGGAACTCCCGGTTGGCCAACGGATGCTGGAAAGAGTCGCACCGGACGATGGTCGGACGCAGGAAGGTCCCCAGGTCGCCCGCGACCTTGCGCGGACCGTTGCGGTACTTCGCGGTGACGTCCTCAGCCCCGGGCGTCTTCAGTCCGTCCTCCAGCTGGCCTTCGATGTAGTCGGCCATCTTGGCGTTGGCGAAGCCGGAAAGGCGCGCCTCCGGATCCTCGGGCGCGGTCGGGGCGATGGGTCCCAGCCTCTGGGCCAAGGCGTCGGCGATCTCCGCCCCGTGCCGCGGCACCACCACGGCGCTCGCGTTGATGCACGACCGCCCACCGTTGTCCGAGATGCTGGAGACGATGACGTCGAGGTAGTCGCGCCAGTTGTCGACCTGGTCCTCGCCGATGAGGATCTTGCTCCAACCCGGGCCGTGGATCTGGATGGCCGGGTTGTTGGCATACTGCTGGGTGGTGGACTTGTCGCCGAAGATCAGCGCGCGGCCGCAGGTGTTCAGGATCGCCGCCGCACCCTCGTGGTCCGTGGGGTAGAAGCCGAAGGCCTCCGCCGGCACGCCGGCCGCGATGAACGCCTGGATGAGCCGGAACGGGGTCCACGGCTCCTCCTTTCCGGGCTTGATCACCACCGGTGTCTTCAACGCGATCGAAGGGATCCAGAGGGAGTTCACCGCCGGGGAATTGCTCGGCATCACCAACCCCAACGCCTGGGCCGTCGGGAAGAACGCCAGCTTCGTGCCGAACTGCTCACCGTAGCCCCGGTCGAGGATCGAGAGGTCCAGTCCGCGGGAAAGCCCGTTCAGCACCTCCGGCATGTGGGTCAGCGCGTAGTGCACCTTGGCCATGTTGCGTCGCACCATCACGTGCGGCAGTCCACTCGTGGTGCTCAGCGTGCGCACGTAGTCGTCCGGCGACTGCACATGCCCACGGTCGCCGAGCGGCAGGGACCCGTTCAGGAAGAGGTCCCCGGCCTTCGCGCTCAGCTCCATCAGCTCCGCGACCGTGAACCGCCGCAGGGCCGCCCTCGCCGTACCCAGCTTCTGCAGGTCCTTCTTCACGATGCCCGCGTTCACCGTGGACACCA
>CAIYXO010000970.1 GCA_903930165.1 uncultured Verrucomicrobiota bacterium
CCCGCTACGGCGAGGTCTGGGCCGATTCCCGTATCACCGCGAAGGTCTCCCGCGACGGCGCCCGCACCTGGTCCGAGCCGTTCCAAGTCACCTTCGAGGCCGGTACCATGGTGCGCAGCCGTCCGGTCGTGCTCGGAGACGGTTCCTGGATCCTGCCCGCCTACAGCGAGATCGGACGTGACCCCGAGTTCGATGACGGAACGAACACGTCCCTCTTCCTGCGCTTCGACCCGAAGAAGGGCGTGTGGTCCGAGAGCAACCGGGTGCGTTCGCGCCTCGGCAACATCCAGCCCGCCGCGGCGGTCGTCGAAGGCGACCATCTCGTGGCCTTCTGCCGTCGTGGTGGCGACTACAACGGACGGCCCGACGGCTGGATGGTCCGCACCGAATCCCGCGACGGCGGCCGCAGCTGGTCCCAGGGAACCGACTCGTCGTTCCCCAATCCCAACGCCGCCGTGGATTTCCTGCGTCTCGCGAACGGCCACCACCTGCTCGTGTACAACCACAGCTTCACCAACCGCACACCGCTGACCGTCGCCGTGTCCGCCGATGGCGCGAAGACCTTCCCCCACGTCCGCAACCTGCTCGACGCCCCGGACGGCGACTACGGCTATCCCACCGCGCTCCAGACGCGCGACGGCCGTGTGCACGTTCTCTTCACCTCGGACGAACGCACCGTGGTGCGCCACGCCGTCTTCCCCGAGGACTGGATCCGAACCGGAAAGGGCTCCGTGCCCGCGGCCGCCGGGAAACCCTAACCGCCTTGGCCGAGGCGAGCGCGGAAGGGATCTGGAAATCGGAGAGAGATCCGCAGCCTGGCGGCCGCGGCTACCGGAGGCCGGACTCACGCTGGAGAACCCAGACATCCAGACCTGTCCCGTGCGTCCGTTTCCCCGGTGAATCCGTGCAATCCGTGTCTGTCCTCGGCGACGCCGGACTGGCCGCATCGCCAAGGAGTGTTGAGACTCCGCGCATGGAACCGTTCCGGCACACGCATCGCGTGACCTACTCCGAGTGCACCGTGGGCAACCACGTGTACTACGGCCGCTACCTCGACCTGCTCGAGGAGGCGCGCGGCGAGTTGTTCCGGACCGTCGGACGGACCTTCCTCGACTGGCAGAACGACGGCGTGATCTTCCCGGTCATCGAGGTCCAACTCCGCTACAAGGGCGCGGCCCGCTACGACGAGGTGGTGACGATCGAGGTCCGCGTGCTGGAAGCGTCGGGCGTGAGGCTCAACTTCGGTTACCGCCTGCTCGGCGCCGACGGAACCCTCAAGGTCGAAGGCGAGACCCGCCACGTCTGCACCTCGCTCGAGGACCGTCCCCGTCGCCTCCCTCCCGAACTCGTCGCCTCCCTCGCCCCCTTCCGCGTCCCCGCCGCCTGATCTCCTCAAGCCTCCCCGCTTCAACCCTTCAACGGTTCAACCGGCCCCCATTTCCACCTCCCACCCATGACCCCCACCGATCTCCGTCATCTGAGCCGCGCCATCGACTTGGCCCGCGCCGCGCGGGAACACGGCAACCATCCCTTCGGCGCGTTGCTCGTGGGCGGGGGTGAGACGGACGCCGGCGAGGTCCTTTGCGAGGCCGAGAACACCGTGGTCACGACCGGCGATGTCACAGGCCATGCCGAGACGAACCTGGTCCGCATCGCCTGCGCGCGGGTCGGCAGTGCGGCCCGGTCGACGTCGACGCTCTACACCAGCACCGAGCCCTGCGCGATGTGCGCCGGTGCGATCCACTGGGCCGGCATCGGCCGCATCGTCTTCGCGTTGTCCGAGGCGGACCTCTACGACCTCGTGGGCCCGTCGCCGGAGCACCTCCGCCTGCCGTGCCGTCACCTGTTCAGCCACACCGCGCGTGCCGTCCTCATCGAGGGCCCGGCCACCGGACTCGACGCCGAGGCCCGCGAAGTCCACGCCGGCTTCTGGCGCTGAGGGGAGCTGGGCTTTGTCCCCGGTTCGACACGGATCGCAAAGGAGTTGGGATCCCATGCCGCCGTTCCCCGGAAAATCCGTGAAATCCGTGTCCACCTCCTTCAGAGCCTGTCTGAAAATGGGGAGGGGTCCTGCGGCTGGGAATTTCTGGGTTGGGCGAGGCGGTGAGCGGCTGGGCAGACCCACTGCGGTCTGTTCCGCCCGAACCCACGCTGTCCCAGCCGGAAAGACCCGCCGCCCGGAGGG
>CAIYXO010000971.1 GCA_903930165.1 uncultured Verrucomicrobiota bacterium
AGATCCGTTCCAACGGAACCGATTCGGTCGCCGCCGCCGCGCTCTCGCCGGACGGCTCCATGGTGCTGGCCAGCCAGGCGACCACGTTCGGCTCGGGCGGCAACACCACGGTCCGGGTGACCTCGTACGATCCGACCGGCCGGACCAACTGGCAGGCCGGCGCCAACGGCACCACCGCGGTGCTCCCCACCGGCGACGGCGGAGCCTTCATCGCCGGCTCGGAGGGCTCCACCGAGCGCGCCTGGTTCCTGCGGCGGGTCGCCCCCTCGACCAACGTCGTCAACGGCATCACCAACGTCGTGGCGACCAATGTCTGGGCCCAGCGGCTCTACGGACCGGGGCCCACCGACTTCCAGATCAATCCCCAGTCGTGGCGGGCCAACGTTCGCGGATTGGTCGCGGTCCAGGACGGACTGCTCGTCGCCGGCCAGTTCAGCGGCGGACACCGCTTCGGCGCCGTCGTGGTCACCAACGGCGCCACCCCCAGCTTCAACATCATGGGTGGCGGGGTGGTCCTCACCAACTCGACCGGCGACCTCTTCTCCGACGTGGCCGACCTCTACGTCGCCAAGTACGGCTTCGACGGACGCCTCCTCTGGGCCCGCAGCTACGGGAACACCAATGCCGAGATCCTGAACGCCTTCGTCGCCGACGCCTCCGGCAACCTCGTCCTCGGCGGCGCCTTCAAGGGTGTCTTCCGGGCGGGCACGGTTTCGGCCTCGAGCCAGACCGCCACCAATTCCAGCACCGTCACCACGGCGACCGAGGGCTTCGTCCTGAAGCTCGACCGGGACGGCAATCCCCTCTGGATGCAGCCCGTCGGCGGACGCACCCGCACGGCGAATCAGCTGACCACCAGCCGGGTCGCCGCGCTCGCCACCGCGCCGGACGGCCGGATCTACTACGCCGCCAACCGAAACGAGGAGGTCCCCACCTCGCTGCGTCCCGGCCAGGTCACCGCCCCGCGCCACATCGGCCAACTCCGCGCCACCGGTGAGCCGGCCTGGTCCCGCGATCTGCGCTCCGGGATGGCCAGGGCCGAAAGCGGTTCGTGGATCACCACCGACGCCGCGGGCAACCTGCTGCTGACGGAACGCATGGAGGGCTACACCAACCCGAACCTGGTGGCCGGCATCGCCGAAGCGGACCTGCGTGGTTTCCCCGGCGCCGCCGTGGAATCGGGCACCGCCTTGGCCAAGTTCTCCCTCGACGGCGAACTGCTGTGGGTCCGATCGCTGGACACCCGTGTCACCTACACCGACGAAGGACGGACCGCGATCCCGGGTTGGATCGGCGTCGACGGCAACGGCGGCATCGTCGTCGCGGGGCAGATGGTTTCCCGGCTCGGGAGCGGCGCGGCCAGCACGCGCGGCTCCGGACAACGCTTCGACTCCATCGAACTGGTGCGCACCAACACCGATCCGAATGACTTCTTCGACCTGTTCGTCGCCCGCCTAGCCCCGAACTACGAGCCGCTCATGCCGCAGATCTCTCTCCAACCGCTCTCGGGCACACCCACCCTCACCGACCGGGTCCT
>CAIYXO010000972.1 GCA_903930165.1 uncultured Verrucomicrobiota bacterium
ACCCCGATGCCCTGTCGGTTCTCTACCGCCTCGACCGGGCCGGCTATGCCGCCTACCTTGTCGGCGGCGGGGTCCGGGACCTCATGCTGGGGCGACAGCCCAAAGATTTCGATGTCGGGACCGACGCGCATCCCAAGCATATCAAACAGTTGTTTCCCAACGCCTTCATCATTGGCCGACGCTTCAAGCTCGTCCATGTCCGGTTCGGTAACAAGGTGATTGAGACGAGCACCTTCCGGCGCACACCGGACTCCGCCGGAGATATGGAGGATCCCGATGCCGAGATTTTCCACCAGCGGGACAACACATTCGGAACTCCCGAGGAGGATGCTTTTCGACGCGATTTCACGATCAACGGTCTGTTCTATGACATCAAGAACTTCAGCCTGATCGACTATGTGGGCGGTCTGGCAGACCTTGACAAGAAACTGATCCGGAGCATTGGTCCAGCGGAGATACGCTTCCGCGAGGACAGCGTCCGCATGTTGCGGGCGATTCGCTTTGCCGCGCGGCTTGACTTCACCCTCGAACCGGCTACGTATCAGGCCATTCTCAAACATCACGCGGAGATCGCCAAAGCCTCATCCGCCCGCCTGCTGGAGGATGTCTACCGTCTGTTTCCGAACGGCACGGCCGAGAAGGCTTTCCGCCTGCTACGTCAGACGCACATGCTGGGTGATATTTTTCCGGATCTGGGTGAGTTTCTCAGCCGGCACCACCATCACGACGGTCTTTTCTGGCGGATGCTGAACGCGCTGGATGCGGCGGAGGACACCCCGGAGCCCTGCTTCATTTTCGCCTCGCTCTACTGGACCATGTTCAAGGACCGCATGAGTGAAGAGAAGCGGCTCGGCGTCGATTTTTCGCATGTCGGTTCTGCCGAAGAGTTGCTGCAACCCATCGCGCGGCGTTTTCAGGTTCCCAAGCGGGTCTATTATGATACCTGCCACATTTTGGCCGACCAGCATACACTCGATGCCGGTGCGCGCTCCGAAGCCGGAATGAAGCGGCTGGTCTTCCGACCCTCGTTCCCGCACAGCATGCGTTTTCTGCAACTGCGAGTGGCCGCCGGTGATGCGGCGGACGAGACCGTCGCGAAATGGGCCGCCTATCACGCATCGGTCGGCGGCGCCCGCGCGACCGCCCGGGGAGAGGACGCCGAGGGGCAGGACGGCGAAGCTTCGGCAGAAGAGGACGGCGGCCACAAAAAGCGCCGTCGCCGCAGCGGCCGACGACGGCGGTAGTCGCGCATGGCAGAGGGCATGGCGGCGAAGAGAAGGTGGTGGTGTCTGGACCGGAGGCAGGTGTCTGGACCGGAAAAGTCACGGTACTCCGGGAGTTTTCCGAGGCCTGACACCGAAGGAGGCGGGCGGGTGCGAAGCTCCTGCACATGCGCAGCCGGTGTCAGGCCTTTGAAAACTCCAGCTTCGCCGGACTTTTCAAGTCCAGACACCTTCATGAGGACACCCTCTTGCGACTTTACAAGACCTGACGCCGACGAGACCGGGACGTTCCACCATTCCCGAAGCCGCGAGGGCGAGCAGACGGGTTTCCGCTGCGGCGAAGCAGTCGGCCACATCCGGTGTGGCGGCAAGCAGAGCGGCGATGCGTCTGCGCTGTTTACCCACGGAGGTTTCGCTGGCATAGCCGAAAAGCTGCCCGACTTCAAACTGCTTGAGACCCGTGTAACGGCAGGCCAGCTCGACGGCGGCGGACTTGGCGGCAGACGCATGCAGGCCGTGGGTAAACAGATCCTTCTCTTTCAGTCCAAAGGTTGAGGCCACGACGGCGGTGATCTGGTCGAAGCGCAGATGGGGTGGTGTCAGGCCTCGGAAAACTCCGGCTGCGCCGGACTTTTCCGGGCCAGACACCAGGGAAGCTGACGAAGGTGTCAGGACCGGAGAAGTCACGGTACCCCGGGAGTTGTCCGGGCCTGACACCTGGGCTTGTGCAGCGGTGTCAGGCCTTTGAAAACTCCCGGAGTACCGTGACTTTTCAAGTCCAGACACCGGGCTTGGCGAGCCATCATCCCCGAGCGCGCTGTTATCCAGCAACGCGCCGGTTTCGTTATCCTCTTTGACCAAGTCGTCGTG
>CAIYXO010000973.1 GCA_903930165.1 uncultured Verrucomicrobiota bacterium
GCTATCGACTCGACGTCTACCTGGAGGAACTGAGTCCCGAGTTCACACGGGAATACACCCGAATCCGTCGCGGCATCCTCGCCGCCCGGGGAGCCGGATCCCAACCGCCGCCGGGACTCTGGACACGGCTGATGTCCCGTCTCCGACGGGAAAAGACCAAACCCTTGATCTCCTCCCAGGAAAACGAGGGCATATGGAGGGCGGCCCGCTTCCTGGTGGTTTCAAATGTGGTCTCCCAGGTCTCGAAAAGGGTCGGGATGCCCCTGGCCTTGACCGAGTCCGACCTCCATCGGCACTGGGCCAATTCCAGGGCGCTTCCGCTCGCCGTGCTCCGGCGGCTCACACCGCAGCAGGTCGCCCTGCTGACCGAACAGTCTTGGTCGATGCGCGGCATCAGCATCGAACTCCAGCCGGTCCGAAGCTACCCACACGGTCCCCTCGCCGCCCACCTTCTGGGCCACCTTGAACGGGCCGACGACTTCTCCGACGAGGAGGAGGAGGCCTTCGACTACCGGCTTCGCGACTACCGGGGAGTCGCGGGATTGGAGAAGGCTTTCGATGCGCCGCTTCGCGGCACCGCAGGCTCCAAGAGCATCCTGGTCAACAGCGCAGGATACCGGGTCGGAGAGACGATCGCCTCTCCGGCGGTTCCCGGAAGGAACCTGGTCACGACCCTCGACCTCGGTCTCCAACAGGCCGTCGAAGCCTCCCTTTCCCAGGTGAACGGAGACGAACGTGGCGCGGTGGTGGTCATGGACGTCCGCAACGGCGACATCCTGGCGGCCGCCAGCGCGCCGGCCTTCGATCCCGGCGAATGGATCGACGGCGTCAGCCAAGCCCGCTGGACCAACTTCTACGACGTCCCCAAGCGGACGCCCCTGATGAACCGGATCACCGACGGCGCGTACTCGCCCGGTTCGACCTTCAAAATCGTCACGGCACTGGCGGCCCTTGAGAACGGACTGGATCCGGATCGGACCTACCGCGTGGAACCGAATCCGGCGAATCCGTCGAAGGGCGCCTATTTCGTCGGGCGCCACCGGATCGGGGACACCGCGCCGCCAGGCGAGTACGACTTCCGGCGCGCCTTCATCCGGTCCTCCAATTCCTACTTCATCGATGCCGGCCTGAAGGCGGGGTTCGACCGTCTTCTCGCCACGGCACACCGGTTCCATTTCGGGGAACCGACCCGGACCCAACTCCCCGGGGACGAGGACCGGAGCGCCTGGATGCCCGATGGCGACGAGGCCCGCACCGGCCGCTGGCAACTGGGTCGCCTGGCCAACTTCAGCATCGGCCAGGAGGTGACGGTGACGCCCCTTCAACTGGCGGTCATGGTCTCCACCGTCGCGAACGGCGGGACGGTCTTCTATCCGAGATTGGTCGATCGGCTCGAAAGCGGGGATCCCCTCGCGGAAACCCGGGTGGAACAGGTCCGCCCCGGACAGGTACGCAGCCTCCTCGGCGCGCGGCCGGAACACCTTGCGCTGATCCGGGAGGCGATGCGGGACGACGTTCTCGCCGACGAGGGGACCGGAAAAGCCTCGCGGTTGGACGACTTCTCGGTGTGCGGAAAAACGGGAACCGCGGAAATCAAGGGCAACGGCTTCAAGGACAAGGTGACCTGGTTCGCCAGCTTCGGACCCTTCGAATCCCCCCGCTACGCCGTCGTGGTGATGGTGGAAAGCGGCGGCTCAGGAGGGGGCACCTGCGCTCCGGTGGCGAAGCGCATCTACGAACATCTCAGGGACCGCGGGCTTTCGGCCCCGAGGGCGCTCGCATCGTTGCCATGATCTCCCTCCCCACCGCCCAGTTGAATCGGAGGGAGAGCGGCATCGAATGGCCGCTCTGGGCCGCCGTGCTTGGGCTGATGGCCATCGGCGCCGCCTTCATCTTCAGCACCACGGGCCCCACCGAGATGGCACGGGGCGTCGGATGGTATTCCTGGACCGCCAGCCGGCAGGTCGTCGCCTACCTCCTCGGCCTGGGAGTCGTGGCCGCCCTCAATTTCGTCGACTACGCCCGCATCGCCCGCTGGTCGCTGGTGGCCTATTGGCTGGCGATGGCGCTCCTGGTCGGGGTCTACATCTTCGGGACGTCGCGTCATGGCGCCAGGCGCTGGCTCGATCTCGGACCCATCCAGTTCCAGCCGAGCGAACTGGCCAAGCTGACATTCCTGTTCGCCATGGCCGGTTTCCTGTCGAGACCCGCGACGGAACTCCGGTCCCCGGCCCTCTTCGCCAAGGGACTGGCCCTGGCTCTCCTGCCGTTCGCCCTGATCCTCAAGCACCCGGACCTCGGCTCCGCGCTGGTGTTCCTGCCCACGACGCTCGTCATGATGCTGGTGGCCGGTGTCCCGAGGAGGTTCCTGGTCAAGCTGGTTGGCGGTGCCGCCCTCCTCGTCTCGCTGATCCTCGTCGACATCCTGGTGGCCCCGCCGGGATGGCGCCTGATCCAACTCCAAGAGTACCAGCGTCACCGCCTGCTGGTCTATTTCGACGCCAGCTTCGCCCCGCGCGACTCGACTCCCGAACAACGCCTCCGCGGCGCACAACTCAAGCGCCAGATGTCCTGGAACGTCGAGCAGGCCATGATCTCGGTCGGATCGGGCGGCCTCACCGGCAAGGGCTGGGGCCAGGGTACCCAGCACAAGCTCGGCTACCTCCCGAGGCTGGGCGCCCACAACGATTTCATCTTTTCCGTCATCGCCGAGGAGAAGGGTTTCCTCGGCAGTGTCGTCGTCCTCGGACTCTACGCCACGATCCTGTTCACCGGGATCAAGATCGCAAGCGAGGCGCGCGACCGCCTCGGCCTGCTGCTGGCGTCCGGGGTGGTGACACTCCTCTTCACCCACGTGTTCGTGAACATCGGAATGAACATCAAACTGATGCCGGTGACGGGAATCCCACTGCCCCTGCTCAGCGCAGGCGGAACCTCGGTGATCTGCTCTCTGGTCGCGATAGGCATTCTCCAGAACGTTCATTTGTACCGGCGACGGTACTGACCCAACCCCTCAAGAAATGAGTCAACAGACATTCAAACGCGGCAAGGGACCCATGCGGTTCAAGCCA
>CAIYXO010000974.1 GCA_903930165.1 uncultured Verrucomicrobiota bacterium
ACGGCGAGGTCGTCCACGGGATCCGTGCCGCAGTCGAAGAACGCGCCCAGGGTCGCATGCAGTTCGACCGCCCATTCCCCGATCGGACGCGCCGTGTCCCAGCGGCGCAGACGCGCGGTCAACGCGTCAACGAACTCCGCCAACGCCCCGGCCAGTTCGGCGCGCTGTCCCGACACCGCCGCCAGCGGCGCGATCCCGGACACCAGAAGGCCGCCGTTCGCCGGGCTTCCGCCCGCATCCATCGCATGTCCGAGCACCAGCCGGTCCACGGCGCGGCGCCAGGTGCCGACCGCGTCGTCACCGAGACCCGCGGCAGATCGCGCGGTCGCGTCGAGGCCCCACCAGACCGGCGCCGAGCGCATCCATTCCCGCACAGCGCCGAGCCGTTCCGGGCCGATGCCGAACCGCCGCATCACCGCCGGCTCCTCGAGCAGCGTCAGCACCTCCTCCGATTCGAGCCGGGAACCATGCAGGCCGAGCAGGCCGAGGAAAGCCCCGGCGACGCGGGACGCCGAACGCCGGGACCGGTCGGACACCGACCATGGAATCCGTGGACCGCCCGCAGATTCCGCGCCGAAGACCGCCGGCAGAAGCGGCGCGTAGTCCTCGATCCGCGGGGTCAGGACCAGCACCTCCCGCGGCTCGACGCCCTCGCCGAACCAGACCATCAGGTGTTCGCGGAGCACCTGGAGCTCCCGCAGCGGGCCGTGCGTGACATGCACCTGGATCGACGCGGACGGCGACGGTTCCTCGGCCTTGCCGCCGGGAACCTCGCCCGGTTCCGGGAAGCGCAGCAGCCCGCGTTGGAGGTCGGCCAACATCGATGCGCCGGACGGTTCCTCGAAAGCCGATTCCCCTCCCGGATTCCAGTCGAAGTCGAGGACCCGACGCTGGAACTCCCTTCCTGGCCTTCCCCAGGCCCGCAGAAGCCGATGTCCGCGTTCCGCCTCGAGTCCTTCATCCGAGCCGCCGCCCGCGGCCAGTTCACGGCGCGTCGGGATCTCGCCCCAGTAGTCGGCACACGGCTCCAGGCGGTGGAAGTCGACCTCGACCGAACCGGCCAAGGCGTCGAACAACGCGAGGTGGAACGGTGAGAGCGTCGAGATGCCGAACACCGCGAGGCGCCGCGGCAGCCCCGTCAGGCGAATTCCAGGCTCCCGCAGGCGCCGGAGGATCTCCCGTCCCAGCCTGGCGGGATGCCACGGCCTCCGTTCCCCGCAGAGGCGTCGCCAGAGGGCCGCCTGCCATGCGGCATCCGGCCCGGACGGCAACGGCGGACCCGATTCCGCGGCGTCGGAACCCTCCTCCCACGCCAGCAGCCAGCCCGGACGATAGACGAGGTAGTCGTCGAAGAGGCGGGCCACGCGGTCGGCGAGCTGGAACCGGCGGAGTCCGGAGGGATCTTCTGCGAGGTAGCCGAGCACCGGGTCCCACGGGGAACCGCCTTCACGGACCACGGCGTCCAGCTCCGCGAGGATCCGCCAGACGAGATGCTCCGGTTCGAAGGCGCGGTCGGCCGGGGCGTCGGGCACCACGGCGGTGGCCACCTCATTCAGCAGATGCCGCGGGAACGGAAACCGGCAGCCGAACGAGACGCCATTGCGGTCGGCGAGGCGCTGCTCCAGCCAGGTGGCCATGCCGCGGCTCTGGACGACGATCACCTCGCCCTCGAGCGGGTCGCCCGGGGCCGAGGACAGACGGTCCGCCAGGAGGTCCGCCAACCGCTCCAGGCGGTTTCCGGCGACAAACTGGACGGGGCGTTCGGCCATGCGATGCCCCGTTCTAGTCCGCCGACGCCCGTCGGGCCAGCCCGCTGCCGCGGCCGGATTGGTCGCAACGGTCCGGCGGGGGCGAAGACCGACCTCACGCAGATCCGCCAAGACGCCAACTAGGCTCTGGATGGAGCCGGGATGACGACCCTTGG
>CAIYXO010000975.1 GCA_903930165.1 uncultured Verrucomicrobiota bacterium
CGTGATGCTCGGTGTCACCGGTTATGTCTGGAAAGGCTATGTTGGGACTTCGGCCTTGGTCGGCGAGGCGGAGTCGGTGAGGGCCATCGTCGGGAGCACCACGTCCGGACGTATCCTTCGCATGCAGGTCGAGGCCCTGCAGCGGGTCGCGGCGGGGCAGACGATCGCCTCGGTGCTTCCGGTTGAACCCAAGGTTCTGGACGCCCAGATCGCGCTTTCCAAGGCCCGGATGGACCTGATCCGCAGCGGCATCAGCTCGGATGTCCGCAAGGAGAACATGAAGATCAACCTTGAGAAGCTCCGTCTCGACATGATGTCGAAGCGGGTGGAACTGGTTGAGGCCCGTGCCAAGCAGACCTACGCGGAACTGGAACTGGCCCGGGTCGAACGCCTTTTCGCCGGAACCGCCGGAACCTCGGGCGGCCCGGTCCGATCCATCTACAGCCAGGCGGATCTCGATGTCGCACGACGCGACGTCAACGCCTCGACCGCCATGGTCGGGGAACTCAACCGCCTGGTGTCCGAGATCGACTCCGCCATCCGTGAGATGTCCGTCTCGGAATCCAAGGTGGACGGCGACCTTCCGGCCTCGGTCCGCGCCGCCATCAACGTGGAGGAGAGCAATCTCGACCTGCTGGAGGCCCAGATGATGCCGCAGGAACTTGTGGCGCCCTTCGACGGGATCGTGAGCGTCGTCCATCGACAGGCCGGCGAGACCATCCTCGCCGGTGAAGCCATCCTGACGGTTTCCAAGGAGAAGCCTTCGCGGGTGGTGGCCTTCGTCCGCCAACCGTTGAACCTGGATCCCAAGGTGGGCATGAAGATCGAGGTCCGATGCCGCGGTGGACGGCGCCTTTCAGGCGTCGGAGAGGTGCTGTCCGTCGGTTCCCAATTGGAACCGGTGTTTCCGACACTGCTTCCGAAGAACGCGAATGCGGCAGGTGGTGGCGGCAACGTGCCTGCAGAACTCGGACTTCCGGTCTTCGTATCTCTGCCCACCGATCTCGTTGTCCGCCCGGGCGAGTTGGTTGAGTTGCATGGGTTGCTTCGGTGATCGTTAAAGGGGTGCCTGAATTGTGGTGATTTGGAGCTGTTGACGAAGATTCAGGCCGGATTCCCAGAATCGTGGTTTGACTGACTCCATCGCGGCGATATCATCGAGAGGTCAGTGGGGAGTATCCCCGGTTCCTCCAAAGCCCGACGGCGCTTTTTTTAGGCTGTCGGGCTTTTTCCTATCGGGATTGGTCCTGGATTCGCCGGGCGAGGGTTTCCGCCAAGGTCGCTGCGTCCGATTCGGAGGGGATTTCCAGCCACTCGAGATCCAGTTGGCCTTCAAACCATGTCCGTTGGCGTTTCGCGAACTGTCGGGTGCGCGCCTTGACGAGTTCCACCGTGTCCCGGTAGCCGCGGATTCCCCGCAGGTGTTCGGTCACCTGCCGATACCCGATCGCCTGCATGGCCACCCGATTGCGCTCCAGCCCCAGTTCCAGCAATCGTCGGGTCTCCTCCACCAAGCCCGCCTCGAACATGCGATCCACACGCCGATGGATCCGATCCACCAAGGCCGGCGCCGGGCGCCGGAGCCCGAACGCCCGCCCGACCATCGACGGTGCCCGCTCCGGCCAGGATGCACGCTGTGCCTAGAAGGGGCGTCCCGTGATCCGGATCACCTCCACGGCCCGCA
>CAIYXO010000976.1 GCA_903930165.1 uncultured Verrucomicrobiota bacterium
AGTGGTGTCAGTCGAAGGCGTTCGCCACGCCGACGGCGAGGCGTTGACGGTACTCCGGGGTTGCGATCCGTCGGGCTTCGCCGGGATTGGAGAGGTAGCCGCCCTCCACCAGAACGGCGGGTCTGTCCTGTCCCCGGAGGACGTCCATGAACCGCGCGCGGCGGATCCCCCGGTCCTTCATGCCCACGGCGGCGAGCAGGTTGCGATGGATCCGCCAGGCAAGCCGCACGTTCTCGGCATCGAACCGGTTGTTCGGATGCCGCGAGGACGGATCGTCTGCGTATTGGCGGGTGAGGGTGGACGGCATTCCGGTCGGGGTCAGGCAATAGGTCTCGAGGCCTTCGGCCGTCTGGCTGGGGAAGGCGGAATTGAAGTGGAGGCTCACGAACAGCTCGGCTCCGCTGGCCTCTGCGATCCGGACGCGGTCGGGGAGGGAGAGGTCGACGTCGTTGGTCCGGGTGAGGGTGACGGTCCACCCCTTGGCCTCGAGCAGCGGCTTGAGGCGGCGGGCCCAGTCGAGGGTGAACTCCTTTTCGAAGCGGTTGCCGGTGATGATGCGGGTGCCGGCGTTGACGCCTCCGTGGCCCGGGTCGATCACCACCGACCGTCTGCGCCAGGGCGGTGAGGAATCGAGAAGCGGATCGAGGTTCTTGGCGACGTCGAGCGGATGCAGGAGGACGGTGCCTTGGGTGGGCAATGGTTCGAAGCCGAGCAGGGAGGTGGCGCCCCCGATGCGTAGGATCTTGGAGCCGGCCTGGATCGCGGGTCGGACTCCCGGATGCCTGGCGGTCCAGGAATCAAGGCGCACCCAGTTCGTGGGTGGTGGCGTCGACGGAGCCTGCGGAACGGTGTTGGTCGGCGGGTTCGCGACCGCGGCCGCGGGCGGCGGGGCAGGTTGTTCGATTGGAACCGGGATCGCAGCCGGCGCATTCGTCGGGGTTGATACGGTGGGGCGATCGACGGAGATCGGGAACGAGGATTGTGGCGGCGGGTCGCCCGGAATGCGGGTGACGGAGATGGCGGGTCGCGAGCCTGCGCAACCGGAGGCGAGCAGGAGGATCAGGGCGCCCAGGAGCAGTGAGGTCGGTCCGGCGCGGCGGGAGCGAGGCACGGGATTGCCTTTACGTGCAGAGGGTCCGAATCCCAAACCGAAAGTGCGACCAATTTTGCTTTTCGCCCCTCCTTCCGGGAATCCGGTTGAAACGCGGGCTCGGACGGGGCGATAAGGACGGGGTTCCACCTTGTCACACCATGAACAACTCCCCCGACTCATCACGTCGTGAATTCCTCAAGCGCACCGGGACGATGGCTGGCGCCGGCAGTCTCGCCGGTCTGATCGCCGGCTGTGCCACCGAGGCCAAGAAGCCTGTGGCTATGGCTGCGGCGGCCACGGCGGCCACCGCCCTCGAGCCCGCCCGGGCCGCCCACGTCGCGCACACCGACACCATCAACGTGGTGCTGGTCGGCGCCGGTGGCCGTGGAACGGGCGCGGCGGCCAACGCGCTCAGCGTCAAGACCGGTCCGATCAAGCTGATCGGCATGGCGGACGTCTTCGAGAACCGACTCAAATCCAGCTACGAGGGACTCAAGAACGAATACAAGGACAAGGTCGATGTCCCCGAGGAACGCCGGTTCGTCGATTTCGACGGCTACAAGAAGGCGATCGACCTGCTCACCCCGGGCAAGGACATCGCCATCTTCGCGACACCCCCCGCCTTCCGCTGGGTGCACTACAAGTACGCCATCGAGAAGGGCATCAACGTGTTCATGGAAAAGCCCGTGACCGTGGACGGCCCGACTTCGCGCCGGATGTTCGAGCTCAACGTCAAGGCCAAGGAGAAGGGCATCAAGGTCGGTGTCGGACTCATGTGCCGTCACTGCCGGGTTCGTGGTGAGCTGTTCGACCGTGTCCGCAACGGCGAGGCCGGCGACATCATCGCGATGCGCTGCTACCGCATGCACGGGCCGGTGGCCTCCGGCTTCTCGCAGAAGCGTCCCGAGGGCCGCAGCGAGCTGCTCTGGCAGATCGAGCGGTTCCACAGCTTCCTGTGGGCGTCCGGCGGCGCGTTCAACGACTACTACATCCACAACATCGACGAGAGCTGCTGGATCAAGAACGACTGGCCGGTGACCGCGCAGGCCAGCGGCGGTCGCCATTACCGCGGCGACAACATCGACCAGAACTTCGACAACTACTCGGTCGAGTACACCTTCCCGGACGGCTCGAAGCTGTTCCACTACGGGCGCATCATGCCGGGCTGCCACGACCAGTTCGCGAGCTATGCCCACGGCAGCAAGGGGCTTGCGGTGATCTCCGAGAACGGCCACGCCCCGTCGAAGGCGCGCATCTACAAGGGCCAGGAGATGAAGGCCGAGAACCTCGTCTGGCGCGGGCCGCGCAACGAGCCCGACCCCTACCAGATGGAGTGGGAGGACCTGACGGACGCGATCCGCAACGACAAGCCGTACAACGAGGTCGAGCGTGGCGTCCGCGCCAGCCTCGTGTCGTCGATGGGCCGCATGGCGGCGCACACCGGCCAGGTCATCACCTACGACCAGATGCTGAACAGCGACCACGAGTTCGCCCCGGGCATCGAGAACTTCAAGATGGACTCCGCGGCGCCGGTGCTTGCGGACGCCTCCGGCCGCTACCCCGTGCCGGCCCCCGGCCTCAACAAGAAGCGGGAATACTGAGGGCCGCCTGCGGCTCCAGGATCGATCGAAGGACCGCATCCGGCGACGGATGCGGTCCTTTCCTTCCCGACTCTTTCCCTCTCAAGACACGGTGGTTGCATTGACTCGCAACGCGCCGCTTTCCAATCTCTCCCCACTTCCATCCATTTCATGAGCACCGCGCCCGCTGCGAACATCACGTCCTTTTCCCAGGAGTCCCGCGTCTTCAAGCCATCCAAGGAGTTCGCCTCCAAGGCGCGGATCCGTTCCATGGCCCAGTACAAGAGGATGTGGACCGAGTCGGTCAAGAATCCGGAGCGCTTCTGGAAGAAGCAGGCCGAGGCGGAACTCGTCTGGCAGAAGCCCTTCAACAAGGTGCTCCAGTGGAAGGAGCCCTTCGCCAAGTGGTTCATCGGCGGCAAGCTCAACGTTTCCGCCAACTGCCTCGACCAGTGGCTCGGCACCGCCCACGCCAACAAGGCGGCCCTGATCTGGGAAGGCGAGCCCGCGACCGACGGCAAGCCCGGCGAGGAACGCGTCCTCACCTACAAGCAGCTCCACCGTGAGGTCTGCCGGTTCGCCAACGTGCTCAAGCGGAACGGTGTCGGGAAGGGCGACCGGGTCATCATCTACCTGCCGATGATCCCCGAGGCCGCCATCGCCATGCTGGCCTGCACCCGCATCGGCGCGGTCCACAGCGTGGTCTTCGGCGGCTTCAGCGCGCAGTCGGTGGCCGACCGCATCCAGGATTCCGGCGCCAAGATGGTGATCACCGCCGACGGCGGCTATCGCCGTGGCGCCGTGGTCCCGCTCAAGAAGAACGTCGACGAGGCGCTCCGCATCCAGGACGCCTCGGGCAAGGCGATCGCCGCCTCGATCGAGAAGGTCGTCGTCGTCCGCCGCTGTGGCAATGAGGTCCACATGGCCGAGGGCCGCGACGTGTGGTGGCACCGCGAGTTGGACTACGTCTCGGACCGTTGCGTGGCGGAGAAGATGGATTCCGAGGCGCCGCTCTTCATCCTCTACACCTCCGGTTCCACCGGTAAGCCCAAGGGCATCCTCCACTCGACCGCCGGCTACCTGCTCGGCGCGAAGATGACCTCCAAGTACGTCTTCGACCTGCGTGAGGAGGACGTCTACTGGTGCACCGCCGACGTCGGCTGGGTCACCGGCCACAGCTACATCGTCTATGGGCCGCTCGCCTGCGGCGCCACCGCCGTCATGTACGAAGGCGCCCCGAACTGGCCCGAGCCGGACCGCTTCTGGCGCATCATCCAGAAGTACGGCGTGAGCATCCTCTACACCGCGCCGACCGCGATCCGCGCCTTCATGAAATGGGGCGACGAATGGCCCGCGAAGCACGACCTCTCCTCGCTCCGCCTGCTCGGAAGCGTCGGCGAACCCATCAATCCCGAGGCGTGGATGTGGTACCACAAGGTGGTCGGCGGCGGGCGTTGTCCGATCGTGGACACCTGGTGGCAGACCGAGACCGGCAGCATCCTCATCACGCCGCTGCCGGGCGTCACTCCGTTGAAGCCCGGGACGGCGACGCTCCCGTTCTTCGGCATCCTTCCCGAGGTGGTCGACGACCAGGGCCGGCCTGTTCCCAAGAATTCCGGAGGCAAGCTGGTGATCCGCAAGCCTTGGCCTTCGATGCTCCGCGGCATCTGGGGCGACACGGAACGCTACAAGCAGACCTACTGGAGCGAGGTCAAGGGCAGCTACTTCACCGGCGACGGCTGCCGTCAGGACAAGGACGGATACTTCTGGATCGTGGGCCGCATCGACGACGTCCTGAACGTGGCCGGCCACCGCATCGGCACGGCGGAGGTCGAAAGCGCCCTGGTGAGCCATCCGTCGGTCGCCGAGGCGGCGGTCGTCGGTCGTCCGGACGAACTGAAGGGCCAGGCGCTGGTCTGCTTCGTCACCCTCAAGACCGGACAGAAGGCGTCGCCGGAGCTGAAGAACGAGCTGCGGAACCACATCGGCAAGGAGATCGGCCCGGTGGCCAAGCCCGACGAGGTCCGCTTCGCCGAGGCGCTTCCCAAGACCCGCTCCGGAAAGATCATGCGCCGCCTGCTCAAGCAGATCGCCAGCGGCATGGAGATCAAGGGCGACACCACCACGCTGGAGGACCTCAGCGTCATCGCGAAGCTCGCCAGCGGCGAGGAGTGAGCGGGCGGGAAGTCCGGGAGACGGGACGGCCACGGAGACACCGAGGGCACGGAGCGGAGGCGTTTGCGTTTCCGCTGGGTGACCTACGTCCGGAGAATCATTCCCGGCTCGGGACGCCGAAGGCTTCCCGGAGGCGGCGCGTCTCGGCGAGGAGTTCCCGGGCGGCTTCGAGGTCGTCGGGATGGTCCGCTGGCGTGGCGACGGACGGAGTCGTCGCGGTTCGCGATTCGGAGAGCCGATGTTCCTCCGTATCGCCGAGGCCCGTCTCCCTCAGTGCGCGTTGGTGGCGGAGGATCAGGTCCCGGATCTCCTCGGGGTTGTCCACGTTGCGGAACACCGCCGTGTGCCACGATTCGAGCGACTGACCCTGGGCTTGGTGTCCGACCGACCCGCCGCCGGCGCTTTTCACCTCGACGTTGGAGAGGCCGAACAGGCGTTGGAACGGGTTCTGGTTGACGGCGATGTTCTGGATGTTGGCGAAGCCGAGGGTGGTCTCCCGGACGGTGGTGATGCCTTCGCGGATCCGCAGGCTTCGGTCCGTGACCATGTACCAGTGTTGTTCGTACCTCAGACGCATGAGCACGTAGGTGAACGGCATCTGGAGCAGGCCCAGCGCGATGAAGGGCACCTCGAACATCAGCAGCCATTCGCGGAACTGCGCGGTGCTGACCTTGCGGAGATTGCCCTTCCGACGGCTTCCGAGGGTCATCTCCTCGGGAAGGAACCGCATTCCGAAGCCGATCCAGAACACGAAGGGCAGGATCAGCAGGAACTGCTTGCCGACCCACCCCCAGAAGAGGATCCGGGAATAGCTGGCGCCGGCACGGAACACCCGGAGCGAACCCGGGGATCCGGCGGGCGCCTGGGGTTCGCTGGGAACCCTGAGCACCTCGAGGATCCAGACACGAATGCGGACGAGCAGCGCGTTCATCGGGCATCCTTGGATTCGAGGTGGCGACGGATCTCACGGATCTCGGCGGCGATCTCACGGAGGACTGGGCCGAGGTCGGAGGAGTGGGACGCCGACGAAACAGGGCCGACGCCTGCCGGCGATGCGGAAGGCGGGACCGGCGGAAGGACCGACTCAGGACGGTGGTCGGCATCGGCGGCCGGAACCCGGGTCCCACGCATCCGCGAGTAGAGGAAGTCCCGCACGGCCTCGAACTCGTGCAGTCCCTCGATGGTCATCTCGGGCGTCGCGCTGCCGCTGGCGGTCTGGATCTGGATGCGGGCCAGTCCGAGGTGGCGCTCGACGAAGTTGGAGACGAGGTGGATGTCCTGGATGCGGGAGTAGCTCAGGAGGATCTCCCGTCGGAACAGGATCCCCCAGCGCATCGACACACCTTCGGAGTCGAAACGGTAGCGGAGGGTGTTGTACCGGAAGTAGTGGACCAGCCAGAGGATCAGCGCCGC
>CAIYXO010000977.1 GCA_903930165.1 uncultured Verrucomicrobiota bacterium
CGATCCGGTGGCCTACGACCGGATCGGCGTCCTGCTCGGGGAGGCACGGTCGAAGCGGGCCGAGTTCGGCCATGAGCCGGTCCGGGACGTCGGCATCCTCTTCAGCGCGCGGACCCGCGACTGGATCGGACGCGACCGTCCGGCGACCTGGTTCCAGGCGGTGCAGGGCGCGCACAAGGCCTGTGTGTACGAACACCTCGGGTTCGGATTCCTGTTCGACGAGACCCTGACCCTGGAGGCGCTGAAGCGGTTCCCGGTGGTCTGTCTTCCCGACACCGGAATCGTGACCGAGCGCGAGGTGGGGCTGTTCCGGCGGTATGTCGAGGAGGGTGGAAGGCTGCTGGTCACCGGCCATGGCGGACAGTTCGACCCGATGGGCCGTCCGTTGTCGCGGCCGCTCCTCGAAGACCTCGTCGGAGCGCGGGTGAAGGGCCGGCGCGAGGATCCGGACAGCTGGATGCGGTTCGAGGCGTCCGCCACGGCGGCGAGGGGCGTGGCCGAGGGAATCCGGCCGGACTGGCCCTTCCTCGTGCGCGGGCCGGCCACCGTCTACGAGCCGACCACGGCGACGCCGATCGGCGAGCTGATGGACTCGCACCGTGGCGACCTCGCGAATCCGGCGGGCTACAACGCCGACTGGCCGTTGAGCGCCCGGCGGGTGGTGGGGCCCGCGGTCCTGCTCCACCGCGTCGGCAAGGGCAAGGTGCTCACCTTCGCCGGGTCGCCCGACGTCGCGACGGCCGGCGAACACCACATCGTGGAGACACGCCGGCTCTTCGCCAACGCGGTGCGGCTGCTGGATCCGTCGCCGCGGGTCCGCGTCACCGCACCGGCGAACGTCGAGGCGGTGGTGACCGACGATCCGTCGGCCCGGACCCTGCGCATCCACCTGATCGCCTACAACGCGACGCCGCAGACCACGCCCGTCCGCGAGCGGCCGTACGTGTTGCCGGGCCTGATCGAGGAAGCGCCGATGTTCCGGGCCCGTGTCGAGTTCCGCGACCGGCTGAAAGGCGCCAAGGCCTTGAACCGGGACACGGTGTTGAAGAGACGTGGGAACCACCTGGACCTGACCGTCTCGGACATCCACGAGGTGATCCGGTGCCGGTATTGAGCCGGTCCGTGCAAGCGGGAGACACGGATGACACGGATTTCCTGGATTCGGGATCCGGGAATGGATTGGGGACCGCGGCCTGGCGGCCGCGGCCACTTGCCGGAGATCGTGAGTCCCGAATAGGGAATCTCGAATGCCTTGGCGTCTTGGCGCGTTTGCGTGAGATCGGTCCCTGCTCCGAGGGAATCCGTGAAATCCGTGTCGAAGAATCGGCGCGAGGTGGGAATGGAGAGGTGACCGCAGCCTGGCGGCCGCGGCTACTTGCCGGGAATCGGGAATCCCAGATCAGGAATCGCGAATGCCTTGGCGTCTTGGCGCGTTTGCGTGAGGTCGGTCTCCGCTCGGTGGGAATCCGTGAAATCCGTGTCGAGAAACCGGCGTGATGTGGGAATGGAGAGGGGACCGCAGCTTGGCAGCCGCGGCTACTTGTCGGAGATCGTGAATCCCGAATCGGGAATCGCGAATGCCTACGCCATCAGCGGCTTCACGAGTTCGCCGGCGATGTCGGTGAGACGGAAGTCGCGGCCCTCGAAGCGGTAGGTGAAGCGCTTGTGGTCGATGCCCAGCAGGTGCAGCAGCGTCGCGTGCAGGTCGTGCACGTTCACCGGGTCCTGCACGATGTTGTACCCGAAGTCGTCGGTGCGCCCGAGCACGATGCCGGGCTTGATCCCGCCGCCGGCCATCCAGATGGAGAAGCAGCGAGGATGGTGGTCGCGGCCGAAGCTGTCCTTGGTGATGTC
>CAIYXO010000978.1 GCA_903930165.1 uncultured Verrucomicrobiota bacterium
GCCACGCTGACCAGCAGGATCGGACGACGTCCGACGCGGTCGCTCCACTGGCCCCAGAGCGGGGCGAAAAGCAGCTGCATGAGCGAATAGACGCCCATCGCCGCGCCGATCTCCCAACCCACGGCGCCGTAGCGGGAGGCGTACTTGGGCAGCAGCGGCAGGCAGATCCCGAATCCGACCAAGTCGATGAACACCGTCAGGAAGATGACCAGCAGTGGGGACCGTTGCCTCATTTCCCGGAATGCTGGGGCCGGGCGTCGTTTGGGCAATCTCCAAAGACCCGGACGGTACCACGCGAAAGTTTACCGCGGAGACCGCTTCGACTATCTCCGTTCGGGAACAAACCATGTCCGAGATCGAGATCCCACGCCCCGAGGGCCGGAAGAACGAACGCCAGGTCGGCATCATCATCGCGATCGTCGCGGTGGTGCTGGCGGTGTTCGGATCGTTGGGCAACAACGCGGCCAACGACCGGATCGTGTCCGAGGTCAAGGCTTCCAACGGCTACTCCTGGTACCAGGCGAAACGGCAGCGAGAGGCGCTGAGCGACCTCGAACTGAAGCGGATCGCGGTGGAGTTGGCCTCGGCGCCGGGGCCGGATCGAAAGGCGGCCCTCCTCCGGCTTCAGGAAAGCCTGCAGGCGAAGGTGCAGGAGTACCGGCAGGAGAACGGGGTGATCCTGGAGCAGGCCGGATTGGCGCGGAAGGCGGCTGAGATCAACGCCCAACGCAACGACGGCTTCGACCGCGCCGAGATCCTGCTCCAGGTGGCGGTGGTCCTCTGCACGTTGACCCTTCTGGTGGAGGCACGGGCATTCCTTCGGATCGGGATCGTGGTGGCCTTGGTCGGAATCGGAGTCGGCGTCCACACCCAACTAGGCCCCGAGGCCCCGGTGGTTTCCGACATCCAAGGCGGCACACCGGCAACCACGGCCTCCCCGCCGTCCCGCTCCTGATGCGGCTTTCCGACACCGCCGACCTTGCCAATCCACGGCCGTCCGTGCGAACTAGCCCGGTCATGAAGTCGCTTTCCGCCGTCGTTTCCGCAGTCCTGATCGCCCTCGCCGGCGCCGGTTGCACCGGATCGCTGAACACCAACCTCACGCCCCGGGACCTGCCCGCGGCGCCGGACTCCAGCTACCTCTTCGAGACCTCCTTCGACAGCCGACGCCGCGGCGTGGACCCGGCCAGCATCAAGGCCTGGGTCATGATCGACCTCACCCTCTACCCGATGCAGCGGGTGCCCAACACCGAGAACCGTTTCGAGGCCCTCATCCCGCTGCCGCCGGGCCGGAACAACATCCCCTACCGCTACAAGTTCGAGTTCGCCTTCCCCGGCACCCCGGGTCGGGCGGTCAACTCCACGTGGTCGCAGGAGTACCGGCTCGTCCTCGGCCAGTCGCGGTAGTCCCGTTTCGGGATCCACCACGGGCCGGATGACCGCGATCGTCTTCAACCCCACCGCCCAGGGAGACCACGCGCGGGGCTTTCTGGACGCATTGACCCGCCGCGGCGCGGAAGCCCGCCTCCTGCCGACCCGCCACGCGGGGCATGCGACGGAACTCGCCACGATGGCGGTGAACGAAGGCGCCACCACGGTCGTGGCCGCGGGCGGCGACGGAACGGTCAACGAGGTCCTCAACGGCATCGCCCTGGCTCCGGACGGTCCCAATCGCGCCCGCCTGGCCGTCATTCCCTTCGGAACGGTCAACGTCTTCGCCAAGGAACTCGGCATCCCGGAGGACCTCGACGGTGCCTGGGAAACGGCTGTCGGCCCGGAAGAAAGACGGATCGACCTGGCCTGCCTCGAATGGGACGACGGAAGCCGGCGACGCTTCGTGCAGATGGCCGGCGCCGGACTGGATTCCCTTTCGATCTCCCGCGTGCGTTGGGGCCTCAAGAAGCGCTTCGGTCCGCTTGCCTATCTTTGGTCCTGCATCGAGGTCATGTTCCTTCCCCGGCCCCGGGTGCTGATCGAGGCGGACGGCGAGCATCTGGAGGGGGTCCTTGCCGCCGTCGGCAACGGGCGCTACCTCGGTGGCCGATATCCCGTCTTCCCCCGCGCGTCCTTGGAAGACGGCCTGCTCGACCTGGTGGTTTTCCCCAAGGTGGGCTGGCTCACCTTGGCCCGGGTGTTTCCGAGGCTGTGGAACGACACCTTCGCCGACTCGACCGACGCCATCCATCGGCAGGTCGCCACCCTCCGGCTGACCAGCCCGGATCCGTTGCCGGTGCATGTCGAGGGCGACAACGTCGGTCACCTGCCTGTGACGGTACGGATCGAAGGCGCGCGACTCCGGGTGGCGGTCCCCGCGAAAAATTCGGCGATCCCGGGGCGCCGCGGTTGACAAGACCCGTCGGCCCGCGGTCACTTTCCGCGCCGGCCACCCGGTCGGCGCCTCAATGACCTACGCACTCCTCCAGAAGTCGATCACCCCGCCGCCGGTCGACGCCCTGCAACGTGCCTTCAAGGCCGGGGCGACCCAGTCCCTGTCCGCCGCCGACGCCATCTTCGCCGCGGACGACGCCTTCGGGATCCTTTCCCGCGACCTGCCGGAGAACGACGCCCTCAACATCGCCGGCGAGTTGGCCGCGGAAGGCATCGATGTCGAGGTGGTGGCGGAACGGGAGTTGCCGCGGTTGCCCGAACCGGAGTTCTTCCTCAGCACCCATTTCAACGAGACCCACATCGAGTTCTTCGACGCCCGCGAGAAACGGGATCAGGCGCCCTGGGCGGCCCTGACGCTGATCGCGGTCGGCTTCGACCAGCGGGACGTGCGGCTCGAGCTGATCTTCGGCGAGGCCACCGCCCGGTATTTCACGACCCTCGAGCGCTTTCACTCGCACCATTCGCCGGAAGCCAACGGGCGCTTCGCCACGGAGCGCTTCATCCGGCTCATCCAAAGCCTTTGCCAGCAGGCCCCCAAGGCCCTCCGCAACCGCGGCACGGACCTGTTGCTCGGCGGCGGCGCCGGCGACCGGATCGAGGAACTGGTCGCCTATCCGCGTCCCAGCGCCTTCATCGAGGAGATCACCTGGCTCCTGTGGCGTGCCCAACGGGACGCCGCAGCCTGATCCGCCAACCGACCGTCCGGGCACGTCCCCGGACACGCCCCGGAACCGCAACCGGGGAAACGGTTGACCCTCCCGGGTTAAACCGTATGATAACCGCCACACAGTCCACCGGAAGATGCGTCAGTTCCTATCCATCGCCTACAACACCTTCATGGAGTTGGTCCGCCAACCCATCTTCCTGTTGTTGATGACCAGCGCTTCCGGATTCTGCGTGTTCATCGCGGCGGTGCCCTATTTCGGATTCGGCGAGGATCCGAAGCTGGTGAAGGACATGTCGCTGGCGCTGATGCTCCTTTCCGGCCTGTTCGGCGCGGTCCTTTGCGCTTCCTCCAGCGTCGCCCAGGAGATCCGGCTCGGAACCGCCCTGACCGTCCTGTCGAAGCCGGTGGGCCGGGTGACCTTCCTTCTCGGAAAGTACGTCGGGCTCGCCGCCTCGCTGGCGTTGATGACCTACGCGAACCTGGTGGCCGCCCTGCTGGCGGGCCGGATGGCGTTCGACGCGTACGGCGACACCGACGTCAAATCGCTGTCGCTGTACGGCGGCGCCGTGCTGCTGGCCTATGCCGTGGCGGGATTCTTCAACTTCTTCCTGCGGCGGGGCTTCGTCTCGGACGCCGTCTTCACCCACATCGTCTTCACCACGCTCACCGTCCTTGGCATCCACTTCTTCATCCGCGACGAACGCTCCTTCGGCGAGGTCGCGAACGTCGACTGGCGGATGGTGCCCGCGGCGGTTCTCATCCTTTTCGCCCTGCTGATCCTCGCCGCCGCCGCGTTGGCCTGTTCAACCCGCCTGGACACCGTTCCGACGCTCGCGGTCTGCTCCGGCCTCTTCCTCGCCGGCCTGATGAGCGACTACTTCTTCAAGGCGGCCGCCGATTCCGGCGCCCTGTGGGCCCGGTTCCTCTACGCCCTCACGCCGAACTGGCAGCAGTTCTGGCTGGCCGACGCCCTGGAGGACAAGAAATCGATCCCCTGGTCCTACGTGGCCCGCTCCGCCGGCTACATGGCCTCCTGCCTCGTGGCCGCGCTGTCCGCCGGGATCTGGCTCTTCGAAGACCGCGAGCTGAACTGATGTCCCCTTTCGCGCCTCCATCACCGGCATCCGTCGCCGGACGAAAAGCCTCGACTGGCCTGTTGCATTCCGGCCGTCCGACGCTGTTCCATCCCCGACCTGCCTTCACCTGCTGACCGTCACGATGCACCGCACCTTCCAACGCACCGGCCTGATCAACTGGATGGTCCTCCTCGCCCTGGGGGCCGGACTCGAGATCGTCTCCAGGATCACCGGCTCCGCCACCGCCGAGGTCGGCGCCGCCTTCGTCCTCGTGGGCCTGTTCACCGCGCTGGTGAGCTGGTTCCAGATGCGCCTGGAATCGGCCGAGGAAGCCGAGAGGCTCGAACTGGAGGACCTGGCCCGCTCCCGCAGCTCGGCGGCGCTCTTCGATTCCACGGCGGCGGAGTCCTTCCCCGCGCGGAAGTCCCGCGAACAGTTCGAGAAGTGGTTCATTCCCGCCCTGACCACCCTGCTCCTCGCCATCGAGGTGCTGGCCGTCCTCTATTTCTACCGCGACCTGAAGGAGAAGTCCCCGACCGCCGGCACGGCGTCGACGCTCGGGATGGCGATGTTCGCCGCGATGAGCCTCGTGACCTTCCTGGTCGGCAAGTACGCCTCGCGGCTCGCCC
>CAIYXO010000979.1 GCA_903930165.1 uncultured Verrucomicrobiota bacterium
CCAAGGGGACCACCCATGAGTTCTGGAAGTCCGTCCACGCTGGCGCCGTGAAGGCCGAGCGCGAACTCACCGCCGCGGGGACGCCGGTGAAGCTGTTCTGGAAGGGCCCGTTGCGGGAGGATGACCGCGACCAGCAGATCCAGGTGGTGGAGAACTTCACGGCCCGCGGCGTGAGCGGGATCCTGCTGGCGCCGCTGGACTCCCAGGCGCTGGTGAATCCCGTCCGGAGCGCGGTGAAGGCCGGCGTGCCGGTGGTGGTGTTCGACTCGGATCTCAAGTCCGACCAGCAGGTCAGCTTCGTGGCCACCGACAACTTCCAGGGCGGCCGCATCGCCGGGAAGCACGTGGCCTCGCTGCTCCAGGGGAAGGGGAAGGTCATCCTCCTCCGCTACCAGGTCGGCAGCGCGAGCACCGAGGCCCGTGAGGCCGGCTTCCTGGACGCCCTGAAGGAGCAGCCCGGCATCCGCCTCATCTCCTCCGACCAGTATGCGGGTCCGACCCGCGAGACGGCCTACCAGGCTTCCCAGAACCTCCTGAACCGGCACGGACAGGACGTGGACGCCGTGTTCTGCCCGAACGAGACCTCGACCATCGCCATGACCAAGGCGCTGCGCGAGATCGGCCGCGGCGGCGGGAAGGTGAAGATGGTCGGATTCGACTCGGGATCGCAGTCCGTGGCGGACATGCGCAACGGCGACGTCCAGGCGTTGGTGGTCCAGGATCCGATGAAGATGGGCTACCTCGGGGTGAAGACGCTGGTGGCGCACATCCAGGGAAAGCCCGTGGAGAAGAGGATCGACACGAGTGTGGTCCTGGTAACCGGCGAGAACATGAACCGTCCCGAGGTGGCCGCCCTGCTGAACCCGCCGTTCAAGGAGATCCTCGGGGAGTAGCAGACGCGCTGGGGCGACACGGATTTGCACGGATTCCTGTGGATTCGAAGTCGGATCCCTTCTGAAGGGGCCCGCGTGGAATCCGCCGACACAGCCGTCCACCCGCGGGAGGTGGCCGATCCGACTTCGGTTTCCCGTTCGCGCCTTGGCGAATTTGCGTGAGGCCCGTATCGGTTTCCATGCAGTGGTTCCGGCCGGAAAACGGCAATAAACTGCTTGTCTGGCCGGACCGTTTGTCGGAACAAGCCACTTCCACGATCCAACCTGCATGAATCCGACCCAGTCCGACGCCGTGAACAAGCCGCTGAAGAGCCTCGACGAGTGGGAGGACTTCGTGGTGCAGCACTATCCCGAGTCCTCGGAGGAAGCTGCGGCCAAGAAGCCGGCGGTCGGCGTCGCGCCGGACAAGAAGCAGGAGGAGTTCCGCAACTACGAGGCCGACGCACGGCCGACGGTGCGTGAGTTCTACCGGCTCAACCACACCCACCAGACACACGAGTTCGTGAAGGCGAAGCACCGGGAATTCCTGGGGTTGAACCGCATGACGATGGGCGTCTGGGAGGCGGCCGAATACCTCAACCAGCTGGTCGACGACTCGGATCCGGACACCGACCTGTCGCAGCTGCAGCACCTGCTTCAGACGGCGGAACATCTGCGCCGTGATGGTCAGCCCCGCTGGATGGTGATGACCGGGTTCGTGCATGATCTCGGGAAGATCCTCTGCCTCTGGGGCGAACCGCAGTGGGCCGTGGTCGGTGACACCTTCGTCACCGGCTGCGCCTATTCGCCGAAGATCGTCTTCCCGAAGTTCTTCGAGGCCAATCCCGACAGCGCGAATCCGGTCTATCAGACCCGGAACGGCGTCTATGAGGAGGGATGCGGACTCGACAACGTGCTCCTGTCCTGGGGCCACGACGAGTACATCTACAACGTCTGCAAGGACTACCTGCCCGCGGAGGGCCTCGCGATGCTCCGGTACCACAGCTTCTATCCGTGGCATCGGGAATCGGAGTACGGGCACCTGTTGAACGACAAGGACCGGGCCCTGTTGCCCTGGGTGCAGAAGTTCAACCCCTACGACCTCTACACCAAGAGCCACACGAAGCCCGACGCCGTCGCGTTGCGGCCCTACTACGAGGACCTGATCCGCGAGTTCTTCCCGTCGAAGATCCGCTGGTGACCGGTCCCCGTCGGCCCGGTCGGGGGGCCTATGGGAACGATTCCATCGGAGCTGGAACCGGCCGCGCGCAAGAACACCAAGAGGCCATCGGGTTGCCGGTTCCGCCCCGGGAATCCAAAGGTTTACTCGTCGTCGCCCCGCGGCTTGGCGGCTTGGATGGCCGCTCCCTTCCGCAACTTCTGCTTGGCCTCGCGACCGGAAGGGTTCAGGGAACGATGCGAACCCGGAAGAATCCCCCGGGAAAGCCTCCGATCGGATGGCGCAGAAGACGCGGGTATTCGCCCATGGCGAAGGTCATGTCGTCCAGCCAGGTGTCGACCCCGGGAGAAAGTCGTTGGAGGTGGTAGCGTCGCCGAGGGGCTGCGTGGAACTCGATGAACGGTTCGAGGCCTTCGGCGACCACGAGCAGCCGGAAGTCGCTCGTGGCGTCGCGCGGGTCGGTGCCGACCTGGAACTCCTGCAAGTTGGTCAGGCCGTCCTTGTCCGGATCGCCCCCGGCCAATCCTTCGTCACCGAGCGCCGCCAATTCGAAGCGGTTCTCCCACGTGTCGTCGATGCGGTTTCGGTTGGTGTCGGGGATCGGATTGGAAGCCCCGGGCGATCCGGCACCGAGTGACCGGAGCGGGCCGACACCGTCGGGGACGCGTCCCACGGCGAGGTTGGGCGACTGGGGACCTGACAGCACCTGGTCGATGCGTCGGCCTTGGCCGTCGAAAAGGGCGATCACGGAGCCGCTCTCGTCGATCCGGAAGGAAGCGTGGTTTCGGAAGGGCTCCTGGGAGCCGTCGGCGACGACTCGGAGGAAGCCTCCCGCCGCGATGAACGAGAGCGGCGGGAAGGGGGACTTGGCGGGAAGATCGGGATCGTCGGTCAGGCTGGAGCCGCCGAGGTCCACGATGGCGGTGCCTGGATTGTGCACTTCGATCCAGTCGTCGGCGCCGGCCGGAGAGCTGGCCAGCCATTCGTTGATCCTGAGGCCCAGCACGCTGCCGGTCGGGATCGTGGAGTTCGCGGTTCCCGGGGATGGGGTGCCCGGACTCCAGCCGACTTGACCGCGGCCTGCGGAGACATCGGCGACCTGGGGGCCGAAGACGACGAGGTCGGCCAGTTCAAGACCGGAAGGAGTGGGGCGGAAGAGCGCGAGCGTCTCGCCGTCGTTGTCGAGTCCGAAGCCGCTGTGGATGCCGGGTGACGAGTCCCGTCGGTCGCACCACACCACCACCCGGCCGGAATGGGAGATTCCGGAGGGGAAGGTGAATTTCGCGGGGACGGAGAGATCGTCGGTGAGCGTCCATCCGGCGAGGTCCGGCGCGCCGGACTCGGCCAGCAGTTCGACGAAGTCCGGCAGGTCCTGGCCGTTGCGGACCGAGCCGCGATTCTCGGCGAGGAACTCCGAGAGCTTCCACGGGCTGTTGGTCGGCGCGCCGGCCCTGAAGAAGAGGTTCGTGGACCAGACAGACGGATGACCCTGGGCATCGAGATAGCGAACGCGCCATTGGTAGGCGGTTCCCAGTTTCAACCGGTCGAATGGCAGGTTGATCCCGGTTGCGGTTCCGAGGTTGGTGATCGAGACGAGCGGTTCGAGCCAGGTTCCGTTGGTGGCCCGGATCTGCCAGATCGAGGCGGACATGGCGCCGGCGGCGGCATTGGTGTTGGCGTAGGGACCGGCGAGCAGGCGCGTTCCGGGGCCTACCCACGCACCGGCGGCGGGGGAAAGCGCCGCGGGCCGCAGGGGCTTCGGATAGTCCCCGAGGGCGAGTTGGCGATTCACCGCGGTCTGCCTTCCCGCGGCCCAGCGGCTGATGTTGGGAGAGACTCCCAGCTGCGCCAGGTTCTCGGGATCCAGGAGCGTGTTGTTCAGTTCCCAGGCCTTCCGCTGGTACTCGCCGCGGAGCGAAGTCATCAGGCCTTGGCGGAAGTAGTTCACTCCACCGAACGGAGCACCGTCGTAGATGGAATCGCCGGCTCCACGGGCGTCGAACATGTCGTCGAAATCCCAGGGCAGCCACGCCCACTTCCCGTCCCTTTGCCGCCACAGGAGGTAGTTGTGGACCGTGTCGTCCCACACCCCGCCCCAGTTGATCAACGTCTGGTGGGTGAAGGTCTTCGGGAGGTCCCAGTTCCCGCGGAAGAAGTCCGCAAGGCGGTTGGTGCTGACGCCGCGTGGGATGGAAGTGAGGTTGCTGCGCGCGATCCACATGGAATCCAGCATCTCCATGAAAGGCGTCTGGCCAACCCAGCTCCGGTTCTGGAGGGAGTACACGATTTCGTAGCGTCCCCGGGCGGTCCAGTAGTTGGTGCCGCTGCGGGAGAGGTTGGTCAGCCGGGAGCCGTCCCCTCGGCCGAAGGGGCCCTCGCGATCGAAGACGCCCTGGGTCTTGTAGAGCTCGCCCAACAGTTCCTTGGGCGTCCCCACCGGTGCCTGCGAGTCGTGTTCCGCATGGTACCGTTCGAGAAGGTCGCCGTCGTATTCCTCCTGGGCGAGCCGCTGGAGGCGGTTGTTGGCGTTCAGATAGAGGTCGACCCACCAGGTGCGCGGGGTCGGCAGGTCCGCGGCCCGGAAGATCGTGTGGCCGCCCCAGGTGCGGTAGTCCTTGTCGGTTACGAAGAGGCTCTCCCGTCCGTCGAGCCGATCGTAGGCCGGGAACTGGACCTTGTAGGAGCGGCGGTTGACGTCCCGTCGGAACTGGCTGCCGTGGTGGCGGAACATCACGTCGTACACGTGGCCGTCCACGACCATCACCGCCGGTTGGGAGGTGTTCCACGAGGGGCGCAGCCGGGCCGGCGGGTCCGGGTTCATCCAGCGACGGGGTGTCGAGGAGATGTTGGTGCCGAGGATGGTCAGGCTCCGGGTGGAGACGAGGATGTCGTAGACCGTATTGGTGGTGGCGGCCCTTTGGGGAGTGACGAAGTAGGAATGCCAGCGGAAGGGATCGTCGTCGCGGGGATGGATGATGTTGGTGGCCGTGTCGCCCTCGAGCCGGACGCGCCAGCGCACCAGCGAACGGTTCGTCTGTCCGGGAAGGGTCGCTCCGAAACGGTTCCCGGAAGCGTCGTCGATCCGCGTCATGGGGAAACGCAGCACCGTCTCGTTGGTGAGGTTCAGGTCGTCCTTGAACGATTCCAACACCGGGCGCATGCCGGCGGGCAGGCGGGAGAGGAGGACATCCACCTCGACCGGGAGGTTGGCGCGGACCAGGCGTCCGGAGTTCCCGGTGTTCGCGACCGAGGAGAGGAGGACCACGGGAAGGGGCTCGGAGCCGACCCGGTTGGCGCGGCCGGGAGAAGGCCCTTGGGACAGCGGCGACGCGATCCAGTTGCCCGGGTCGGAGGCGGGGAGGGTGGGGCGCACCCGTTCCAGGGAGCGGCCGCGGTACTGATGGGGAGCGGGATCGATTCCAGACCAGTCGGAATCCACGCCGAGCGCGTTGGCGGTGACCGGCCAGGGTGGCTTCGGGCGGTAGGAGACGGACTCTTGGACCAGGCCGGCGGCGTCGCGGAGACGGACGGTGTCGCCGGAGTTGCCGAGTTTCCCGGACCAGGGACCCAGGATCTCTGCGAGTCGAAGGCCATAGCCGGCGACCTGCGAAAGGCGTTCGGGATTCCCGGCGACCAGCAGGAAGCCCCCCGGAGGGATCGTGGTTCCGGGAGGGAACTGGAAGTCGACGGCACCCGACAACGTCCATCCGTCGAGGGAGCGCGCCTGGGCGTCGGGATTGTGCAGTTCGACGAACTCGTGGACGTCCTCCGAGAGGTCGATCACCGGGTTGAACGCCGCGTCGAACGCCGCCAGCTCCACGGGGTGGTAGTGGATCTCGTTCAAGACCACGGCTGAGAAGGCCGGTAGGACCCCGGTCAGGAAGGCGAGCAGAAGTCCAAGACAGCGGAATGGGAGCGGCATCGAATGGGTCCTTGCGGGGGGGCTGTGACGATCCTGTGACGGAAGGCCGCGGTGGGAAACAGAAAAGGCCGTCGGCGGATGCCGGCTGCCGCTTGGAATCCGAACTCCAAGCGGCCAAGCGGACGCCCGTGTTGTGCTAGAGCGCCAGCGGGTCCAGATCCGGATCACAAGACCTCTTCCCCCTCCTCCGTTCTCCCTCCTTCCTTCCTCCCTTCCTTCCTCCCATAAGGGACACGTCCCTCTGCGAGGCATGGTATGCCACGAGCGCGTTCTCCCGCCACACAAGGGACACGTCCGCCTGCGAGGGAGTAAATGCATTGGGTCAGACCGGGTGTAGCCAATTGATCCTGAGTTGCTTGCGTCGATTCGATCTTCGGAACACCTCGAATCTAAACCTTGAAACTCCCTTTCCTGAGAGAACGCGCGCGAAGTGCCCGTCGCAGAGCGGGACGGTGCCGTGACAGAGTCCTTGGCGAATGAGGACCCGAAGGTACAAGGCTCCGCCGGAGGCGGAGGTGGCGTACTACCACTGCATGTCGCGAGCGGTGAA